>JAXJWR010000404.1:0-3011 GCA_036307905.1 Acutalibacteraceae bacterium | reverse complement strand
GAGCTTACCCAGCGTCAGGTGGCTTCCATATTGGGTATATCCCGCTCCTACGTTTCGAGAATAGAAACCTCGGTGCTAAAAAAGCTTAAAAATTTATTGTGAGCTAAGAAGCAGAACAATTCTATTCAGAAGTGCGAAAGTAAAAAAAGAGTGCATATCGTGATGATATGCACTCCCTTTTTTTATTTGCAAAATTCGTACATTGTGCGGTAGGTTTCGTAAACGTCGAACTTGGACACTACCTCGAAGGGGGCGTGCATTGAGAGGACGGGAACACCGAGGTCCACAACGTCTACTCCCATATTGGCTATATACATTGCCACAGTTCCGCCACCGCCTAGGTCTACACGACCCAGCTCCCCTGTCTGCCAGGTGATACCTGCCTCGTCCAGCATATTTCTGACATATGCCACAAATTCGGCCGAAGCATCGGAGGTGCCGCTTTTACCGCGAGCGCCTGTATACTTTGTGATAACTGCTCCATAGTTCAGTTTTGCGGCATTTCTGGCTTCCATTACGTCCTTGAAGGTGGGGTCCATTCCTGCGTTAACATCGGCAGAGAGACATTTGGAGTTGCGAAGGGCCACGGTATAGTTGGCTCCCCTATTCTCACAAAGGTCGCGAACCACGAAACGGAGAAAATCGGAATTAAGACCTGTATTTCCGTCGGAGCCGATTTCTTCCTTGTCGGCAAGGATTGCAACAGCGGTTTTTTCGGGGTTTTCTATTTCGGCAATAGCCATAAGGGCAGGATAGGCACAAACACGGTCGTCGTGTCCGTAGGATCCGATAAGACTACGGTCGAAACCAATATCCCGCGGCTTGCCTGCAGGAACGCACTCAAGCTCGGCCGAGAGGAAGTCGGCCTCGGTAACACCGTATTTTTCGTTAAGGATAGAGAGAATGTTAAGTTTTACAAGTTCACTTGCCTTATCGTCCTTAAAGGGACGGGAGCCAATAAGAATGTTAAGTTCTTCACCGCGGATTCCGTCGGAAAGGGTTCTTTTAGACTGTTCCTGAGCAAGGTGGGGCAGCAGGTCGGTAACCACAAAACAGGGGTCGTTTTCGTCCTCACCTATATTCACCTGAACCACACTTCCGTCCTTTTTAGCAAATACACCGTGAAGGGCCAGCGGGATGGTGGTCCACTGGTATTTCTTTATTCCGCCGTAATAGTGGGTTTTGAAAAGGGCCATATCGGTATCCTCATAGAGGGGGTTAGGCTTTAAATCAAGACGGGGAGAATCAATATGTGCGGCGGTAATATTAAGTCCTGTTTCGGGGCTTTCCTTGCCCACGACCACAAAGGCAACTGTCTTGCCGCGGTTGTTTACGTAGTATTTATCTCCGGGGACATACTTTTTATCCCTGTCAAAGAGGGTAAATCCCGATTTTTCGGCTATAGCTATGGCAACCTTAGCGGCCTCGCGTTCGGTTTTGCCAAGGGCAAGGAAATTTTTATAGCCCTCGCAAAAATCGGTTATAACCGACCATTTTTCCTCGTCGATATTTTTAAGGCCGTTTTCCTTTTTATAGAAAAGCTGCTCTTTCAGAAGTTCTCCCTTAGTTTTTTCTGCCATATCAGTTTCCTCCAAGTTTTTCTGTAAGGGCGAGAAAAGCTTTCTCTAAGGCCTTCTCGTCCAAATCATTATAAAGTATATAGGGTGTGCGGGATTTATAGTATTCGTCGTCTTTCCCTGCTGACATACGAAGCCTTGCGGCAGCTTCGTCTATACTGTCCCTTGCTGTTATGCGGGTAAAACGAGTCTCCTCTTTTGAGAGTAATGCGCAAACCGCGTTACACAGTTTGTCGGCACCGCTTTCGTACAGAGTGGGTGCATCCAAAAGTATTTTCTCCGAGTTGGCTTTGTTTATTTCCTCTTTTATCATAGAAAAAATAAAAGGAAGCACGGTTTTGTTTAGAAGCTCGGTATTTTCCTTTGAAGAAAAGGCTTTTTCGGCCAGTTTTGGACGGATGATTTCTTTATTCTCTGATAAAATATCGTCACCAAAGGCGCTAGACAGGGCGGTTAGAACATCCTCTCTTTTGTAGGCCGCTTTAACCGTTTGGTCGCAGTCGATAACATACCAGCCGTGTTTTAAGGCTATTCTTCCGAGGGTTGATTTTCCCGAACCGGTGGGACCTGTAAGTCCAAGTACGTATTTCATAATTTAATCACCTTGAATGCTGCGGCCCGTATAAGACGGTTATAAACTGCAAGTCCAACACCCTTTTTTTCAGGGGCGTGAACGTAAATTGCCTTGGCGCCTGAATTATCGGCCTCTCTAAGCAGGGCAAATATTTTTTGGGCCTGAGAGAGAGCATCGGTTGCTTTGCCGTAGCAAAGTGTTTTTACCGAAAGTTTATCCTCGTCCTCTAAAAAACAGATGGCGAGGCAGTTTTCCTTTTGATTTACAAGCTCGGCAAATGAGTTACTGTCCCCTTCCACAAGAAAAACCTCGGTTTTGGGGGAATAGTGCTTATACTTCATTCCCGGAGAGGCTACCTTTTCGCCCTTTTCGGGTTCGGACAAAACGGCCTTGTCGATTACAAGGTTTGGCAGAAACTCCGAAAGTTGTTCGGCGGTTACGGCCCCCGGACGGAGAAGTCGCGGTGGGTCGGTTGCCAGGGTTACTACGGTTGATTCAACCCCGACGCTGCAATCGTCCGACATTACCACGGCATCTATTTTCCCGTTTAAATCGGCGATTACGTGATGGGGAGAGGTGGGGCTGGGGGAACCCGAAATATTTGCCGAAGGGGCCGCAAGGGGCAAATCAGCCTCTTTAATTATTTCCAGCGCCACTTTATTTGCAGGCATACGGACGGCCACGGTATCGAGTCCGCGGGAAACACTTTCGGCCACCTTGTCGGATTTTTTAAGCACCATTGTAAGGGGGCCAGGCCAGAAGGCTGATGCCAGTTTTTTAGCCGCTTCGGGCAGTTCGGAAACCACGCTGCAAAGCATTTCTTCGCTGTTTATATGCACGATTAAGGGATTATCCTGGGG
>JAXJWR010000403.1:0-3695 GCA_036307905.1 Acutalibacteraceae bacterium | reverse complement strand
TAAAATGGGAAAAATTATTGGTATTGACTTAGGTACAACTAACTCCTGCGTTGCCGTTATGGAAGGCGGCGAGGCAGTTGTTATCGCAAATGCTGAGGGTGCAAGAACCACCCCTTCGGTAGTTGCATTTTCTAAGACAGGTGAACGTATGGTAGGTCAGGTGGCTAAGCGTCAGGCTATCACCAACCCCGACCGCACCATTATTTCCATCAAGCGTGAGATGGGTACAGGTCACACCGTTGCTATCGACGGTAAAAACTACACCCCTCAGGAGATTTCTGCAATCATCCTTCAGAAGCTGAAGGCCGATGCAGAGGCATACCTCGGCCAGCCCGTAACCGAGGCTGTTATAACCGTTCCCGCATACTTCACCGATGCTCAGCGTCAGGCTACCAAGGATGCAGGTAAAATAGCAGGTCTTGACGTTAAGCGTATCATCAACGAGCCTACCGCAGCCGCTCTTGCCTATTCCATCGATAAGGAAGACGACCAGAAGGTTATGGTTTACGACCTTGGCGGCGGTACCTTCGACGTTTCCATCATCGAGATGGGCGACGGTGTTCAGGAAGTTCTTGCTACTGCCGGTAACAACCGTCTGGGCGGCGACGACTTCGACCAGAGAATTATGGACTGGATTGTTGCAGGCTTCAAGTCTGAAAACGGAATCGACCTTTCTAAGGATAAAATGGCTATGCAGCGTATTAAAGAGGCTGCCGAAAAGGCAAAAATCGACCTTTCGGGTATGACCTCTACCGATATTAACCTCCCCTTCATCACCGCTGATGCTAACGGCCCCATGCACTACGAGGCAACCCTCACAAGAGCTAAGTTTAACGAGCTTACCGACGACCTTGTTGAGGCTACTATGGGCCCTGTTCGTCAGGCTCTTGCCGATTCCGGCCTTGATAAGAGCGAAATCCACAAGGTTCTTATGGTTGGAGGTTCTTCCAGAATCCCCGCAGTTCAGGAGGCTGTTAAGAAGTTCATCGGAAAGGAACCCTCTAAGGGACTTAACCCCGACGAGTGCGTTGCCCTCGGTGCTGCAATCCAGGGCGGTGTCCTTGGCGGCGACGTTAAGGGACTCCTCCTTCTCGACGTAACTCCTCTCTCCCTCGGTATCGAAACCATGGGCGGAATCTCCACCAAGGTTATCGACAGAAATACCACCATCCCCGCTAAGAAGAGCCAGATATTCTCCACCGCTGCTGACGGACAGACTTCGGTTGAGGTACACGTGCTTCAGGGCGAGCGTGAATTCGCAAAGGACAACAAGACCCTCGGCGTATTCAAGCTGGACGGAATCGCTCCCGCACCCCGCGGAATCCCCCAGATTGAGGTTACCTTCGACATCGACGCCAACGGTATCGTAAACGTATCGGCAAAGGACCTCGGCACCGGTAAGGAGCAGTCCATCACCATTACCGCATCCACCAATATGTCTAAGGACGACATCGACAAGGCCGTTAAGGAGGCCGAGGAGTATGCCGCCGAGGATAAGAAGCGCCGCGAAGCAGTTGATATCAGAAACGGTGCCGACCAGATGGTTTATGCCGCTGAAAAGACCGTAAACGAGATGGGCGACAAGATTTCCGAAGAGGAAAAGAAGGCCATCGAGGATGCAAAGGCAGCCCTGCAGGAAGCCCTTAAGGGCGAGGACCTTGAAGCAATCAAGGCTAAGCAGGAAGAACTCCAGAAGCAGATTTACGCAGTAAGCGAAAAGGTATATAAGGCAGCAGCCGAGGCTCAAGCCGCCGCACAGGGCGGAGCAAACGGAAACCCCGCAGGCGGAAACGGCGCAGGCCCCGACGTATATGATGCTGATTATACAGATGTAGACGACGACAAGAAATAAGGCGAGAGCCTTATTCCTTGTTAGGGCCGAGGGCCTAGGGCCTAAGGGCCTAGGGAATGAGTCTGCGACGCATAGTTGTCAAGGGCCGAGGGCTAAGGGTCTAGGGAATGAGTCTGCGGTAGAAACAGAAGGGGAGTTTTATGAAATATAATGACTTGCAGGTTTGGCAAAAAGCAATGGACTTAGTTGAAAAAACCTATCTGCTTACAAGAAAACTTCCTGAAGAAGAAAAGTTCGGATTGGCATCTCAAATGCAAAGAGCAGCAGTGTCTATACCGTCTAACATTGCCGAGGGTTATTCAAGAGCAACAACAAAAGATTACGTAAAATTTTTGTATATAGCAAAAGGCTCAAATTCAGAACTTCTAACACAGCTTATGATTTGTGAAAGAATAGGCTATAGTGATTTAGAAAATCTTACGGAAGTAAAAAAACTTTCTGAAGAAATTTCTAAAATGCTAACGGCGATGATACTTAAACTCGGCGGAGCATAAAAATTGAAAACGGAAGGTATATAACGTTGCCAAAGGCAACACCTTCCCTCGGCCCCCGGCCCTTGGCCTCGGGCCCTAATTCTCTAAAGAGAGGTCAATTTAATTGTCTGAAAATAAACGTGATTACTACGAGGTCCTTGGCATCGACAAGGGCGCGACCGATGATGAAATAAAAAAAGCATACCGAAAAAAGGCCAAGCTTTACCATCCCGACCTTCACCCCGGGGATGCCGAGGCCGAAAGAAACTTCAAAGAAGTGGCCGAGGCCTACGAGGTTCTTTCCGATAAGGACAAAAAGGCCAGATACGACCAGTACGGTCACGCTGGTGTAGACCCCAACTTCGGCGCAGGGCAGGGCGGAAATCCCTTCGGCGGCGGATTTGGCGGAGGCTTCGATTTTGGTGACCTTGGAGATATTTTCGGCTCTATGTTTGGCGGCGGCTTCGGTGGCGGCGGAAGAAATCCCAACGCCCCCAGACGAGGCAGCGACGTGGAGACCCACGTGGTTATTTCCTTTGAAGAGGCGGCCAAGGGCTGTAAAAAGACCCTTAAAATTACCAAAATCGACAACTGTACCGAATGTGGCGGCTCGGGCTGCGAAAAGGGAAGCTCCCCCGTAACCTGTACAGCTTGCCGCGGCTCGGGAAGGGTCACCGTTCAGCAGAGGACTCCCTTCGGAGTTATGCAGAGCCAGCGCCCCTGCGACAAATGCTCGGGTATGGGTAAAACCATAGAAAACCCCTGTAAGCTTTGTCAGGGCAAGGGCAAAATACGTCATACGGTAGACCGCGACATAGAAATTCCCGCAGGTATCGACGACGGTCAGGCCTTCTCTATGAGAGGGGAAGGAAACGTAGGCTCTAACGGAGGACCTTCGGGCGACCTGGTTATCGAAATCGGTGTTCGTCCCCACCCCTTCTTCGAGCGAAACGGTTTCGACGTATACTGCGAGATTCCCGTTACCTTTGCACAGGCGGCACTTGGTGCAGAAATCACCGTACCCACCCTGGACGGCAAGGTTAAATTCAACATACACGAGGGCACCCAGCCCGGCGAGCGCTTCAAGCTCCGTGATAAGGGTATAAAGCGGCTTAATTATTCGGGCAAGGGCGACCAGTACGTTATTATAAACGTAGAAATTCCCAAGGACCTTTCCAAAAAGCAGAAGGAACTCCTTCGCGCCTTTGACGAGGCTACCGACGACAAAAACTATAAAAAGAAAAAGACCTTCTTTGATAAGGTCAAGGAAATGTTCGATTAAAACTATGGGCGACCTGTTGGTCGCCCTAATTTTTTATGTACAACCCGTCCGTTATATGGTATACTAAAAAAGATAAAACATTTTGGAG
>JAXJWR010000402.1:0-6812 GCA_036307905.1 Acutalibacteraceae bacterium | reverse complement strand
GGTTCGGCGTTATTTCTTAACCTTTATAAGCGCGAAGCTGTATGGAGGAAGCTCCAGGTATCCGTTTTTGGGGCGATTGCCGTGAATAACCTCTCCATCGTCAAATTCGAAGGGTACGGTGATCCAGTCGGTTTCCTGCCAGCGGTTTACCGCCACCAGAAATTCTTCGTTGTCTTTTTTGCGCATAAACGCCATAGAGCCCAGTCCACCAACAACGGGATAAAACACACCATCTGTGAAAATGTCGTTTTCGCGACGCATCTTACCAAGCCATTTGTAAAAATCCAAAAGTTCGAGGTTTTCCTTTCCCCAAGGGTAACTGCCTCGGCAGAAGGGGTCGCCATAGCCTTCCAGGCCTGCCTCGTCACCATAGTAGAGGGAGGGGATTCCGGGAAGAGTATACTGTATAACGGCGGCCAGCTTTTGTTTTTTAACGGCCAAAGCATATTCCTCGTCGCTAAGCTTTTTGGCGGCTTGCTCCTGTCTGGAGGAGGGATAATCTTTAGAGCCCAGCTTGGTTATAAGACGTGCTGTATCATGGGTGCCAAGGTGGTTCATAAGCACGTTGGTGGTTTCGATGGGGTAATCTTCCAGTATATCCGAAATACGGTCGATAAAATCCTTGCCGTCTCCACCACTTACGTAGTCTATAACCGCATTTGCAAAGGGGTAATTCATTACCGAGTCCAGCTGACGTCCCAAAAGGTATCGTCTTCGGGCACCGTAGCTGATTTTATTTGTGGCATCCTCCCAGACCTCACCAAGCAGGAATCCGTCGGAGTTCTCTTCCTTGATGGCGGTTCGAATATTATCAAGAATACTGTCGGGCAGTTCGTCAGCCACGTCAAGTCGCCAACCCTTAACGCCCTTTTTCATCCAGTATCTTATAACACCGTCGGGACCGGTGATGAACTCATCGAACTCGGAGTTTTCTTCCACCGTTTCTGGCAGGGTGGTTATGCCCCACCAGGAATGATAATCGGTGGGCCAGCATTTAAACTTAAACCAGTTTTTATAGGGCGAGTCGGGGTCCTGATAGGCACCGCCCTTTCCGTAACGGCCGTACTTATTAAAATAGATGCTGTCATCTCCCGTATGGGAAAAAACACCGTCCAGAACAATGCCGATATTATATTCCTCAGCCTTTTTGCAAAGCTCCTCCAGATCTTTCTCGTCACCCAGCAGAGGATCTATTTTTTTATAATCTGCCGTATTGTAACGATGGTTAGAGTGAGCCTCGAAAATGGGGTTAAGGTAAATACAACTTACTCCCAGTGAAGCAAGGTAGGGGAGTTTTTCGGTAATTCCCGCAAGGTCGCCGCCGTAGTAATCGTTTGAAAGGGAACAAAGGCCGTTATTCTGTCGATATTCGGGTTGCTTGCCCCAGTTGGCGGTTATATATCTGTCAGAGGGGACACCGCTTTTTTGCTTGCCGGAATTATAAAATCTGTCAGGGAATATCTGATAAATAATACCTCCCTTTATCCAGTCGGGGGTGGTGTAATTTTTATCGTAGCAGGTGAGCTGCCACCATTTACCCTCGGAGGATACGTATCCTATGTTATGCTCAAAGGCGGTAACGTAGAATTCGCCATAATCGCTGGTGTAGGCAAAGCAGTAAAAATACAGACCTACCTCCGGAGAGTACTCGACGTCGTAAAATCGGTAGCTGTCCAGCCATTCGGCGGGCTTCATTTTTATTCGCAGAGCGGTTTGTCCATCCTTTTTCAGACAAAAGAAAGCATCGTGAACCCGCGCATCTGCATGGAGTAAAAGCCGTAGCTTCAGATTTTCACCTGAAGCCACAGCTCCGAACTTCGATTTATACATTGGGTTTCGCGAATCAAAAGGATAGTACACTTAACTTCTCTCCGAAAAAATTACTTGAGGGAGGTAAGGCCCCAAATCTCACGGGCATAGTCTGCGATTGAACGGTCGGCGGCAAAAATACCGGAAGCCGCAATGTTGTTAAGCGACATTGCGTTCCACTTTTCGCGGTCGGCGTAAAGTGCATCAATCTTGTCGTGAGCGGCACAGTAATCTGCAAAATCTGCAGCGGCCATATAATAGTCTAAACCGGTGAAGGTTTTGTAAAGATTGTCAAAGGAGCGGCCGTCGATACCGTTTCCGATAAAGTCGAGGCAAGCTTTCAGTTGGGGATTGTTTGCAATATAGGGGCTGGGACTGTATCCGCGCTTGCGCAGAGCTAAAACCTCGGGGGTGTGCATTCCGAAAATAACGATATTGTCGTCTCCCACAGCCTCGTGTATCTCAACGTTTGCACCGTCCTCGGTTCCCAGGGTAACGGCACCGTTCATCATAAACTTCATATTACCGGTTCCGCTGGCCTCGGTAGATGCAAGGGAAATCTGTTCGCTGACTTCGGCAGCGGGTATCATAAGCTCGGCCATAGTAACCCTGTAATCTTCAAGGAAGAAGACCTTAAGCTTATCCTTGCAGGCAGGATCGTTATCAATAACCTGAGCAAGACTGTATATCATTTGGATTATCTGTTTTGCAAGCAGGTATCCGGGAGCGGCCTTAGCACCGAAGATGTAGGTCTTGGGTGTGAAGGGAGCGTTTGGATTGTTCTTTATAAAGAGATAATCGTTGATGATGTAAAGGGCATTAAGATGCTGACGCTTATATTCGTGCAGACGTTTAACCTGCATATCGAAGATGGAATTGGGGTTTAATACAGCTCCGGTCTGCTCCTTAACGTATTTAGCAAAGCGTTGTTTGTTTGCCAGCTTGATTTTCTCCAGCTTTTCAAGAACGGCCTTGTCGCTTTCAAAATTCTTAAGCTTCGAAAGTTCGGAAGCGTCCATAATAAATCCGTCGCCGATAAGTTCGGTAATAAGTTTCGAAAGCTCGGGGTTGGACTGGCAGAGCCATCTTCTGTGGGCAATACCGTTAGTAACGTTGGTGAACTTTTCGGGGGTAACTCTGTAATAATCGTTGAAAAGATTATCCTTAAGAATGTCGCTGTGCAGGCGGGAAACACCGTTTACGTGGTGGCTGGCAATAACGCTGAGGTTAGCCATCTTAACCATACCGCCCGAAATAACAGCGGTGCGGTCAACAATAGCGGCATCGCCTGTGCGCTCGTACATTTCGTGACGGAAACGGTTGTCGATTTCCTTAACAATCTGATAAATTCTGGGGAGACGGGTCTTAAACAGATCCTCATTCCAGCATTCAAGAGCCTCCTGCATAACGGTGTGGTTGGTGTAAGCAATAGTCTTGTTTACAATGCCCCAAGCCTTATTCCATTCGTAGCCACATTCGTCAAGAAGGAAACGCATAAGCTCGGGCACCGAAAGGGCAGGATGGGTGTCGTTAATGTGGATAGCAACCTTTTCACCCAGATTTTCAAGGGTGTTATACTTGTTAAGATGACGGCGAAGAATATCCTGAATAGAAGCCGAAACAAGGAAGTACTGCTGGCGCAGACGAAGCGATTTACCCTCGAAATGGTTGTCTTCGGGGTAAAGCACCTTGCTTATAGCCTCGCTTTGAGCTTGCTGTTCCATAGCACCCAGATAGTCGCCGCGGTTGAAGGCCGACATATTGAATTCGGGAGCCTTTGCACTCCACAGGCGAAGTGCGTTTACGGTCTTGCCGTCTTTACCTGCAACCATAAGGTCGTAAGGAATAGCCTTAACAACACTGTAATCCTTATGCTCTACGTGGTGATACTTTCCGTCCCAGGATTCTTCAATACGGCCATCGAAATGAACCTCACATTCACCGGAGGGTCTTTGCTCCAGCCAGACCTCGCCGCCGGGAAGCCAGTTGTCGGGGAGCTCGGTCTGCCAGCCTTCCACAAGCTTCTGGCGGAAGATTCCGAAATCATATTTAAGGCAGTAACCCATTGCAGGGAAGCCACCGGTGGAAAGTCCGTCTAAGAAGCAGGCGGCCAGTCGTCCGAGACCACCGTTACCAAGACCTGCGTCAGGCTCCAGTTCGTAAAGCTGGTCGAGATCTACTCCCATACCCTTAAGAGCCTTTTTCATATTATTGGTAAGGTCAAGGTTATAGAGGTTGTTTTTCAGGGAACGACCCATAAGGAATTCCATGCTGAGGTAGTAAACCGTTTTTGCCTGCTCGTCGGAAACAGATTTTCTAAAGCTGCTTCTGCGGTCGCGCATAATGTCGAGAAGGACTAAAACCGAAGCTTTATAAAAAAGCTCGTTAGAAGCTGTTTCGGGTGTAACGCCAAAATTGTGAGAAAGCTTCTTTTCGATTTGCTCCTTCAAATATTTTGCTGTATATTCTTTCATATAAATGCCCCTTTTCAGAGAGATTAGTTTTTTACTACATATATAATACAACAAAGGCTTAGAAAATGCAACTGTCTAATAGTACAAATTTTGCGCGAAATTTGTACTATTTGCACAAAAAATAAAAAATATAAAAGTTAAAAACCAAATGAAAAAGTAAAAATACACAAAAAATGCACATATTTTAAAGCCAAACACCACGCTTTTATCAAAAAGAACCCCGTTACGTTAAAGTAACGGGGTACAAAACTTTTTATTCTTCGGTATCCTCGATTTCGGAGGTTTCACACTCGATATATCCGTCGGGACATTCCTTGCGGTTGATAAAACGATCAACCAGAACAGCCACACCTACCGAAAGGCCTATAACGGCAACAATACCGGTGAAGATCCAAAGTACGTGTTTAAGTTTCATATAACCATACCGCCTTTACTAAATTTATACATACATTATACAGCGAAAGCAGAGATATGTCAATAAACGAAAATTTTATTAAATTGTAAATTTTTTAAAATGGTAGAAAAAGAGCGCAAAGTGTGTTATACTCTTATAAATATAAGTTTTTAGGAGGATACTTCGTGTCGGCCCGAATTTTTAACATCAACAAAGGTGTACAAGGTTATTATATCGAAAATAATCGATTTAATACCACACTCCTGACCTATAATTTTTATATTCCGCTGAATAAAGAGGATATGGCCATAAATTCTCTAATGCCTTACATCCTTACCTCCTGCAGCGAAAAGTACAGGGATTATATCGCCCTTAACCGCCAACTTCTGCAGCTTTACGGGGCAGATCTTTCCTGCAGCGTATCCAAGTGCGGTGACTGTATGCATATTAAAATGGGAATAAGCGTTATAAATAACGAGTTTTCTTTGGATGACAGAAAACCCGTTACCGACGCAAACGAGCTGTTGGGAGAACTTATTTTTGCCCCCGCGATTTCGGAAAATGGCTTTTACGATGACGACGTAGAGAGGGAAAAACTCAAAACGGTTGAACGTATCGAGGGCGAGATAAATAACAAACGTTCCTTTGCAAGAACCCGCCTTTTTGAAGAAATGTTTGCTTCACAGCCTTACGGAAAGTTTATTTACGGCAGGGTAGAGGAAGTAAATGCTATAACGGGAGCGCAGCTGCTTGCCGCCTGGAAAAAACTGCTGGAAACCGCTTTTGTCAGAATAATTCTTGTGGGCAACTGCTCGCCTGACGAGGTTTTTGGTTCGGCCGAAAAATATTTTTCTAAAATAAACCGCGAAAAGGTTACCGCCGCAAGCGACATAATCGTCCTGCCCGAAGCACAGGAGGTCAACCGAGTAACCGACTATATGGAAATCACCCAGGGCAAGCTGGCAATGGGCTTTACTTCGCAGCTTCACGGAGATATTAAAACCGCCTCGGCACTAAGTCTTTTTGCCGACATTTTTGGCGGTGGCCCCTATTCAAAGCTGTTTGCCAACGTTCGTGAGAAACAGTCACTTTGCTATTATTGTTCTGCCGCTGCACGGCGAAGCAAGGGCTTTGTGATGGTAGAATCCGGAGTAGAAAAGGAAAATGCCCAAAAAACAGTGGACGCAGTTCTTAAAGAACTGAAGGAAATGCAGAAGGGCAATTTCGACGAGTCGGTAATTTCTGCCGCCAAGAAATCGGTTTCCGATGCACTCAGCGCCTATAACGACCACGCCTCTGCCATAGACGGTTGGTACAGCCGCGACCTGTTTTCCGACGTAACTCCCGAGGAAGCGATAGAAATATTAAACGCTGTTACAAAGGAAGAAATAATAAAGGCAGCCAAGGGCGTAAAGCTTCACACAGTATATATGCTTTTACCAAAGGAGGATAAATAATGAAAAAGACTGTTTACAAAAATCCTCTTCTGGGAGAGTATACGCTAGCAACGCTGGATAACGGGCTTAAGATTTATATAATGGAGAAAAAAGATTTCGGCTCGGTTTATGCGGCCTTCGGCACAAGATACGGCTCCATAGATACCAGATTCAGCCGAAACGACGGCCCCGAAATCACCGTGCCCGAGGGAATTGCCCACTTTTTGGAGCATAAGCTTTTCGAAAGCGAGGATGGGGATGCCTTTTCCCGTTTTGCCGAAACGGGCGCATACTGTAATGCCTATACCTCTTTTGACCGAACCTGTTACATATTTTCTTGCTCTGCGAATTTTGAAAAAAATCTCGAAATTCTGCTGGACTTTGTGCAGTCGCCCTACTTCACCGCAGAAACGGTAAAGAAGGAGCAGGGAATAATCGGTCAGGAAATTAAAATGTATGAGGACAGCCCCGGCTGGAGGGTAATGTTCAATCTGCTGAAACAGATGTACGAAAACCACCCTGTAAAGATTGACATAGCAGGAACAGTTGAAAGTATAGCCGAAATCACTGCAGAAAAATTGTATGATGTATACAACGTATTCTACAATCTTAACAATATGGTGTTGTGCGTTTCAGGTAATGTGACAGTTGAACAGGTTCTAAAAACTGCAGATAAAATGCTCAAGCCTTGTGAAAATC
>JAXJWR010000401.1:0-10024 GCA_036307905.1 Acutalibacteraceae bacterium | reverse complement strand
TCAGAAAGAAATTCATTAGCGTGGCCAACCACGGTCGCGGCGTAAACCGCTTCATTTCGGTGCTTGAGGCAGCCGGACTTCGCAACAGACTGGTAAACGATATCAGCGAAATTAAAGACCGTCCCGACCTTTTCGAGGACATTGATTACGATGCTGTTTACAAAAAGCTCGATCCCAAAATTAAGGAATCCCTTAAGTGGCTTAAGAATGCGCTGAACGCACCCATTAAGAAAAAAGAAAATGCCGTTCCCGTGCCCACAGCACCCAAGCCGGCGGCTCCCAAGGGACCTGCAAATCCCCTGGAAGCAAACCCCGATTTTGTTAAAATCAGAATGCTGGCTACCCTGCTTCGCGATTACGGAATAAAGCACGTAGTTCTTTCCCCCGGCGGACGCGACGTTCCCCTAGTTCGTATGTTCGAATACCACGAAGGAACCTTCAATATCCACCGCGTAACCGACGAGCGCAGCGCCGCCTATTACGGACTGGGAATTGCGGCACAGCTTCAGGAGCCTGTTGCCTGCGTATGCACCAGCGGTACGGCCGCCAGCAACTATCTGCCTGCTGTTACCGAGGCTTATTTCACGGGTGTTCCCCTTATTATGATTACCGCCGACCGCCGCGAGATATATCACGGTCACGGCGAAGACCAGACCATTCCCCAAAAGCACATTTTCGATGGAGTTATAAAGAAGTCTATTAGCCTGCCCGAGGGCGGCGGATACCAGGCCGATTATCAGACCAGAAGAGATATTCAGGAATGCATCTTAGAGGCTACTCACAACGGTTTCGGCCCTGTTCACATCAACATCTCCATCGACAATATTACGGTTGGAGCAGGCTCTCCCAGAGAGCATTGGGCGCTTCTTCCCTTTGTTAATCCTCACATTCAGCGTGTTGGCCCCTGTGACGGTGACCAGCGTATGATGGATTGGGCAAACGCCCTTAAAAATTCCAAGCGCATTCTTATTTCTTACGGACAAAATGCCCGTCCAAGCGCAAAACAGCTGGAAAACATCCGCCGTTTTGCAGAGAAATATAACTGCGTATTTGCTACCGACTTTATCTCCAACCTGGACGAAAAATACTGCGTGAAGCCCTTTAATATGCTTTTGGCTATGTCGCAGGAGGAATTCAACAACACCCTTGCTCCCGATATTCTTATTTCGGTAGGCGGCAAACAGCTTATGAACGACCCGCTGACCTTTAAAATCCGCGGCGGTCGTGGCACACGTCATTGGAGTGTTG
The DNA here is from genome assembly GCA_036307905.1 of Acutalibacteraceae bacterium. Classification (GTDB taxonomy): domain Bacteria; phylum Bacillota; class Clostridia; order Oscillospirales; family Acutalibacteraceae; genus SFWF01. Next base: position 8,776 of record JAXJWR010000401.1, on the reverse strand, counting down.
CTCCCGACGGAAGGGTGAAGGATTTCTTCTTCCGCCTTACCTCGGTGCTGGAAATGAGTCAGGACTACTTCTTCGAGTGGTTTGCCGACCACGCAGGCGACATTAAAAACGACGAATCCTACTACAACACCTGGGTAGAAACCGCCAAAAAATACGCTGCCCCCGAAATCACGAAGTTTAATGCTCACCACGTCCAGAGCAAATTTATACCCGCAGTTCCTGCAAATTCGGTTCTGCACCTGGGCGTTGGCCAAAGCTTCTACGACTGCAGACGTTATACCATGCAGGAAAACGTTTCGGTATTCTGCAACATGGGCACCAACGGTATCGACGGCTGCACCTCCACCTTTATGGGTCAGTGTGCGGTTGAAAAGGATAAGCTTTGCTTCCTGCTGGTGGGCGACCTTTCCTTCTTCTACGATATGAACGGTATCTGGAACAAGCCCCTGACACCGAATATGCGAATTCTTCTTGTAAACAACAACGGTTCGGGACTGCTCAGCGGACACAATCTTAAAGGAATCCGCTCGGTTCACAACACACGTGCCGAAGGTTGGGTAAAATCCACAGGCTTTGAATATATGTCTGCCTCTTCCCCTGCAGAATATGAAAAGAAGCTGAAAACCTTCCTCAGCGACAAGTCGGACAAGGCCCTCTTCTTCGAGGTATTTTGCGACTAATCATTAAGGCATAAAAAAAGACTGAAATGTGCAAACATTTCAGTCTTTTTATTATTTTTTCATTTCAGCCACGTAGGCGGCGCATACGGTTTTTGCATCGCCCTGCATACGCTCCACACCCTTATCTATCCAGAGGGCGTGGTCGCAAAGGCGAAGCACCTCGCTTATGTTATGAGAAACATAAAGTAGAGTGGTTCCTCCTGCCAGCAGTTCCTTCATACGGGCCTCGCACTTCTGGCGGAACTTCATATCGCCTACCGCCAGAATTTCGTCAACTATAAGAATATCCGGCTTCACCATTGTGGCCACCGAGAAGCCCAAACGGGCCCTCATACCCGAGGAAAAGTTCTTCAGTGGGGAATCTAGGAAATCCTTTATATCGGCAAACTCTACAATTTCGTCGAAATGGTCTTTAATAAACTGCTCGCTATGGCCCAGCACACAGCCGTTAAGGAAAATATTTTCCCTGGCGGTCATCTCCTGGTCAAAGCCTGCGCCCAGCTCGATTAAGGGGGCAACGTTGCCGTTTACCGAAATAGCGCCCTTATAGGGCTTTAAAATTCCGCTTATGGCCTTTAAAAGGGTGGATTTGCCCGAACCGTTGGTTCCTATAAGGCCCCAGGCCTCCCCTGCTTTTACCTGAAAACTTACGTCCTTAACGGCAAGAAATTCCTGAAACATAAGCTCCTTTTTTATAAGCTTTACAAAGTATTCTTTAAGATTGTCGACCTTTTGGTTAGACAGATTAAATCGGATGGTCACATGGTCGACGTCTATCATAACTTTTTTATCTTCCATAATGCCCTCCTAAATATAAAGAATAAATCTGTCCTCGCTTCTTCTGAAGCAAAGGATACCGATAAGAAGCATAAGTGCCGCAGTAACGATGCCTGCCACCAGATACTCCCAGCGGATAAGCTGACAGTAATAGAAACAGTCGCGGAACTGGGAAATGTAGAAAAACATAGGGTTAAAGTGCCTTATGGTCCAAGCAAGCCAAGAAGGTAAAAGCTCAATAGGATAGAGAATTGGGGTTAGATACATCCAAGCGGTGGTGATTGCATTGTAGATATACTGAATATCTCTGAAAAATACGTTTGCCTGAGCAAGAAAAAGTCCAAGGCCCACCGAGAAAACGTAAACCTGCAGCAAAACGACCGGGAAAAGCAGAGCATGCCAGGTAACGGGAGTACCCGTTGCCAGAATAACTATAAGAAGTGCGCCCATTGAGAACACAAAATCTATAAGTCCGCTGGTAATCTTTGATACGGTAAAGATATACTTGGGCAGATAGGTCTTTTTAAGCAGGGCGGCATTTCCCGTTATGGAGAAAATGGCCTGGTGGGTAGAGTTGCTCATAAAATTGTAAAGAAGCTGACCGCAGAAGAGGTAAACGGGGAAATTTTCAATGTTTCGGCTGAACATTGTGGAGAATACCACCGTAAGCACAATCATTATAAGCAGAGGGTTAAGTACACTCCAGACGTAACCCAGAAAGCTTCTGCGATATTTAAGTTTTATATCTCTGGAAACGAGCTGTTTTAACAGGTCTTTGTACTGCCAAAGCTCCTTCCACATTGTCTTTTTAGTATTTTGCACCATAAAATCTCCTATCGTTTATCTGCTGTGAGCCATTTATACACCTTCGAAGAAAGGATAGCATCGAAGGTTTTTTTACTTATATGAAGCCTGTTTAAAGCTTTTAAAAGGTTGTATTTTTTCGTTACCGACAAAACCGCTTCGGGCAGAGCCTTTTGCAGCCGGCCCATAGTATATTCTGCCCTTTTTCTGCCTGCTTTTTTATTCTTTTCCACCAGCAATACCGTTGCAAGATAGCTTAAAAGCAGTATCTTGATTTTAAGAAGAACGAAATCTGCCGCCGCAGGCTCTGTTTGGTCTTTCACCCGATTAAACTTTTCTGCCATCTGCAAGAGAACATGCTCGGTATGGGAAATGCGCTTTAGCTGATTTTCGGCGCTGACACTTTGAGAAACGTCGCCTATACGGTAGCGGTAAATGAATATATCAAAAGGCGTTATCGTCTTTGCCAGGCAGGCGGGGAAGGTGGAAAACTCGTGATCCTCGTAAAACACCTTTTCGGCAAGCGGGGTACTGTTTTTGTGATAAAACTCAGTATTGTAGGTTATGCCGTGGAAGGTGAAACTTCGGTCATAGGCCTTCCAGTTTTTTGTTATATCGGCAAAGGTGTAGACTGCCGAGAACTGCTCGGGATAGCTCTTCCACTCCTTTATCTCCTTTGTAGATATATCTACGGTGTAGTGGTGGGTTAGCACCACGTCGCTTTCGGTTCCTTCCAGAAGGGCGATAAACTCCGCAAGCTTTTCGGTTTCCACACTATCGTCGGCATCCAAAACCTTTAGATATTTGCCCGTTGCAGCGGCACAGCCGGTGTTAAGGGCGCCGCCGTGACCGCGGTTTTCCTGATTTATAAGTCGCACCGATTCGGGGAAGGCGTCACAAAGTTGACGGGCAATTTTTTCGGTATTATCGGTTGAGCCGTCGTTGACAATTATAACCTCCAGCTTTTCATTCTTTTCTGCCTGCATAATAGAAGTAACACAAGCTTCCAAAAACTTTTCGCTGTTATAGGACGGAACTACAAAAGAAAGTATTTTCATTTTTTCGTTCCTTTCTGCTTTGTTATCTTGTTTTCAAATATTCCGCGGAATATGGCCGCAAAAGCCCTTCGCGAAGAAATTTGTCCGCCGTATTCGCCACGTTTTTTAATTATATAGTAAAGGGCATAAAGGCAGGCCGGGAAAAAACCGAGAATATAGCGAGTAGTAGCGCCGCGATTTACAAAAAACTGCTCGTTAAATCCCGAAAACCAGGTTGACTCGGTCTGGCCTACCTGTGCAATTTCTTTAGGCACGTAATAGATTTTAAGTCCTGCCTTCTGGCAGTCCAGCAGGAATTTAAGCTCCTCCTCGGCGCCGTTTTCGGTGCCTGCCCCCAGCAGAGGGTCAAAACGGACACCCGCTTTTATAAGACTTTCTCTGCGGAAGGAAATCTGCCAGGAGCTTACCTTCATGGTTTTGGGGAACTTTATACGAACCGTTTTATCACCAAGGGCGGTGGGACGGTCGAGCATTTTGAATATGATTATATCGGCATCGGGAAGCTCGTTATACGAAGAAAGGATTTTCTCCTCGTAATCGGGGGCAAAAACCTCATCGTCATCACAAAGCATACATATATCGGACCTGCTTTTTTCTATTGCCGCGTTTCGGCTTTTGGTAAGGCCTCTGTCGGTGGTGGAATAGATAATCGCCCTGCCCCATTTAGTGGGAAATTCCTGTATTTCTTCGCGGTCACACTGATTTATGACCAGCACATCACCCAGTATACCCGATTCTTCTACGATTAAGCCGTCGGTACGGTGCATACAGGAAAGAAGTATCTCAAGCTTCATTATTATCTCCACCGAAAAAATATTTTTTAACACCGTTTAAGGCATAGCACAAAAAATACCAAACCGATTTAAAAAGTCCAAATCCCAAATATCGGTAGACCTTAAAGGTGGTTTTTGCCGAGGCCAGCTTACTGCCCGACTTCCCCGTACCTGTAAGGCGGTATTTTAGAAGGGGAAGATTTACGCCCAGGGCCTTTTGGTACTTTTTAAGTACCTTGAGCCACATTATATAATCCTCGTGCAGGTCGTCCCGCTCGAAGGGGAAGGCAAGGGCAATATCTCGCCTTATAATTACCGAAGAACAGTTTATGCTGTTATTTTTAAGAAGGTCTTTATAGGTTATTTCTTCCTTTACGGGAATTATTTTTCCTAAGTTTTTGCCCTGTTTATCCATAAGCTCGCGGGCGGTACAGCAAAGCACAAAATCGGTATTTTTGATAGCGGCAAGCTGTTTTTCCAGCTTGTCGGGCAGCCAAATATCATCTGCATCCAGAAAGGCAACGTATTCCCCCACGGCCTGCCTTACTCCTATGTTGCGGGTTTCGGCAACTCCGAGGTTTTTGGGGTTTTTAAAACAGCGAATATTCTCTGCTGTGGCATACTTTTCGATTACCGCCGCGGTTTCATCCTGAGAGCAGTCGTCGACTATGATTATTTCTGCCGTCACCGTCTGACCAAGGGCAGACTGAACCGCCTCGTCGAGAAAACGGGCACAGTTGTAGGCGGGAATTATTACGGAAACTAAAGGTTTATTCATAATACCGAGCATTTATTCCTCTTCTTTACTGAGATTATCGAGGTTTTCTCGGGTTGCGGCGGTTTTTTGCCACTCTTCCAGACCCTCGGTATTTTCTTTTTCGAAAAGAATTTTAAAGGTTAAAAGCACCAGCTTAAAGTCCAGCCAGATGGAATAATTTTCGATATATTCTATATCCAGTTTCAGCTTGTCGTAAGGGGTGGTATTGTACTTTCCGTAGACCTGGGCAAGGCCTGTAAGACCTGCCTTAACCTTAAGACGGAAACCGAATTCGGGCACGATTTTTGTATATTGCTCGGCAATTTCGGGACATTCGGGACGGGGGCCTACGAAGGACATATCTCCCTTTAGGATATTGAAAATCTGAGGAAGCTCATCAAAGTGGATGTTTCGTATAATGTTGCCCACGGGAGTGATTCGGTCGTCGTCCTTGCGGGTCATCTGATATTCCGCATCTTCCTTTTCTACCCTCATACTTCTGAATTTGTAAAGTCTGAACACCTTGCCGTCCTTGGTAAGCCTGTCCTGCGCGAAGAGTACAGGGCCACCGTCGTAAAGCTTGATGGCAAGGGCGATAATAAGCATAATGGGTGAGGAAAGGATAATGCAAACCAAAGAAAACAAAACATCGCAAAAGCGCTTGATAAAGCCCATTTCGGGGGAGATACCTCCCTTGTTTCTAAAGAGCAGAAGGGCAGTATCAAAAAGGTTTATTTCCTTGGAGCTTCTTATCATAACGTCGGAAATTTTGGGAACGCTGTAACATCTGACGTTTTTACGGAAGCAGAATTTTACCAGCTCGTTTCGAAGGTCGGCAGGAATGTCGGCCAACATAACGTTTTGGCTTTTTGCTATTTTGCTTTTAATAAGCTCGATATCCTCGTCGATAGAAACGGTTTCCTGTACGGTGTATTTATCGGCACGGGTTTCCAGCTTGCGAATAAGATTATCGGGGCTGTAACGTCCGTAAACCACCAGGAGCTTTCTGGGAGGATAGAGCTTTACGTATATCCAGCGGGTGACCAGCACGTAGAGAATAACCACCGCAATGTCGATAAGGGTCATTTTTAATATTGGTCCCATCTGGGTGAACAGCTTCCAACGGCCGATAAGGCAGAGCTGAAGGTAGGTTATGGCATTTACGCAAAGCACCGACAGTATCTGGGAATAGAGCATTTCGAATATGCGAAGCTGTCCTATTTTAAAACCGCCGTAAAGTTTGTAAAAAAAGTACATCATAAGGGCATAAAGCGCAATAACTGTATAGTTTCCCCTTACAAAGTAGTTAGAGCCCGACTCGGAATAGGCGAAAAGCCAGGTGCATGCAAAGATAATTGTCTGCAAAATCATAATTATGCTGGACATAGAAAAAATGAGTAATCTTTTATATCTTTCTCTTTTGCTCATGATGCTTTCCTTTCTGTAAACGTAATGTGCACACCTATTCAAGGCTATTATACCACAGCAAGTCCTTTTTTTCAACACCTCTTTACAGCAAAAAAGGAGCTGTCTCACTAAGGAAAAGTGAGGCAGCCTCTTTTCTATTTTTTGCGAATTTTTAGGTGGTCGAAGCAGAGAAGCAGTAGTCCTATAAAAATATATACCGTTCCTGCAAGGGCTATTCCTCCGCCGATTGTGGCAAGGGTTCTGCCCTCTCCACCGAAATAAACCAGCGTTCCCTTGGCCAGGGAGATTACTATATAAAGCACAAAATGACCTATAACCGAAGTCCAAACACTCTTTTTAGGGTATGAAAGGGGGAAAATATACTTAAGCATACTATTTTTCCTCCCCGAAAGCCTCTGCCGCCTTTATCATAATGGCACATTCAATGCGTTTTTTGTGAAGCTCGCAGCCCAGCTTGTAGACCCCTGTAACACTTCCCGTAGAGTTATATGCATTGGCGGCGCATCCGCCCGAACAATACATACGGGCAAAGCATTCGTCACATTCGGAATGAGAATATATATTGCAGTTTTTAAACTGTTCAACTACCTCGGCATTGGTTACCCCTTCGAAAACGTTACCCAGTTTAAAGTCGGGATTGCCCACAAACTGGTGGCAGGGATAAAGGTCGCCCTCGGGGGTGACGGCCATATACTCGGTGCCTACGCCACAGCCCGAAACGCGCTTAACAACGCAGGGACCGCCGTCTAAATCTATCATATAGTGGTAGAAGGTGAAGCCTTCGCCCTTTTTGTTTCTTCTAACCATTTCGAAAGCAAGCTTTTCGTACTGGGACAGAAGTTCGGGTATATCCTCCTCGCGAAGAGCATAAGGGGCAGTAGGCTCGGCTACCACAGGCTCGATTGAGATTTCCTTAAAGCCTAAATCGGCCATATGAAGAATATCGTCGGCAAAATCCTTATTAAAACGGGTGTAGGTACCGCGGAGATAATAGTCCTTACCGCCTCTGCGGTCGACAAACTCTTTAAATTTGGGCACGATGCGGTCGTAAGAGCCGGCACCGCCGCGGTCAACTCGCATACGGTCGTTGACCTCTTTTCTGCCGTCCAGGGAAAGCACAACGTTGCTCATTTCCTTGTTGCAGAAGTCCATTATTTCGTCGGTTAAAATCACACCGTTAGTGGTATAGGTAAAGCGGAAGTTTTTGCCATTTTCCTTTTCAATGCTGCGTCCGTACTCCACAAGTTTTTTTACAACATCAAAGTTAAGGGAGGGCTCGCCGCCGAAAAAGTCTACCTCAAGATTTTTTCGAGTACCCGAATTTTCCACCAGAAAATCCAGAGCCTTTTTGCCCACTTCATAAGACATAAGTCCACGAGGCCCGTGGTATTCACCCTCGCAGGCGAAGCAGTATTTACAGGCCAGATTGCAGTCGTGGGCAACGTGAAGGCAGATTGCCTTTATGACCGACTGGCGCTTTTTGAACTGACCTGCCAGGGCGCGGTATTTATCCTCGGTAAAGAGTTTGCCTTGGGCTTTAAGGGTTTCTATATCCTCGAAAACACCGTCGATATCTTCGGGTGTAACATCCTCACGGTGGCAATACTTTGCGAGAATTTCGGTTTTTATGGTTTCTTTATCGTTTTTCTCGTAATCAGAAATAATATCGAAAGCTACCTCGTCTACCACGTGAACACAGCCCGAATTTACATCCAGCACGATATTATATCCGCCGAGTTTATATGCGTGTATCATTTATAAATCCTTCTTACAGAAAAATTGCCGCAGAAAAAATCTGCGGCGGTTAAGACTTTTTCAGGTCTTATTTATTTTCTTTGCACTTTTCGCACTGCTGGTTAGCAACAGAGCAAGAAGTCTTGCTTGCAGACTGGCAAGAGGTCTGGCATTCGCCGCAGCCGCCGGTCTTAGCAGAAGCCTCGAGGTCGCGGGAAGATAAGGTCTTAATTCTTTCCATTTATAAACACTCCTTTAAGTGGTATTTGTTTTAATTATGCTAACATATTTTATGCCGTTTGTCAAGAATAAAGGTGTAAGGTTTAGGGGCTTGGCATAAGATTTTTCGAACTGCTGAATATGCTTGAAGTTTCATCTTTTGAATCGGCATCGGAAATTTGCGAAGAGGATATATTTGTATCGGAAGAAGATGGTGCTTCTGACGAGCTTTCCTCTTTAGAAGAAGGCTCTGTTTCAGAGGATTCTTCCGATATGCTGTTGTCTGATGCAGAATCGGTATGTTTTGGAGTGTGTAAAATACACACTATCACAGATTGACACACAAAAGCAAAGGACACCCACCAAAGCGGTGGATGTCCTGAAATCCTTATTTTATGCGGTTTTTCGCTTATTTGAAGTAGCGAGCGAGGAGTCCCTCGAATGCCTTGCCGTGACGAGCCTCGTCGCGAGCCATTTCGTGAACCGTATCACGGACAATGTCGTGGCTATATGATCATAAAAGTTGCTACGCAATCACGAGGGCTT
>JAXJWR010000400.1:0-5669 GCA_036307905.1 Acutalibacteraceae bacterium | reverse complement strand
GGGGATAAAGACAGCGGCTCTTCAAAATATATGGGTCAGGCCGATTATGTGGATGCCCCTGTCGATTCGGAAGGTACTCAGGACAGCGAGGATAAGTATTTCAGCGGACTTCGCGCCGAGCGTCAAAAATCCAGAGAAGCGGCGCTGGATATTATCGAGGAGACCCTGGAAAATAAAAACATCACCGACGAACAGCGAAATTCCGCAATGCAGCAGGCAAACGCTCTGGCCCTGGCTACCGAGCAGGAGGCAGGAATTGAAACCATATTAAAGGCCAAGGGCTTTGTAAACGTGGTAGTGCTTATCGGTGAAAAGGACGTTAACGTAATCGTCGACGGAAATCTGGATGAAGCCCGTACCGCCCGAATTCAGGATGCGGTTATGTCCCAAACCGACTTCACCGCGGCCGATATTAAAATAATTGCTGCCGAAAATAAATAAAAAAATCTTTACCTTTTATGAAAATGTGGTATAATATCATTAGTTGATATTAAAATACTATCGGAGGTAATCAAATTGGCAACTGCAAGCGGAGTTTCAATAAATCTCGACGTAATCGAAAGTATGGCTGCTATGGCGGCTCTGGAAGTTGGCGGAGTTTCTTCTATGGCCCCCAAAAAGGTGGACATCAAAAACGCCCTTTCGGGAAAATCTGTCTTTAAACCCGTCCGTGCAGAGGTCAAAAACGGTGCCGTAATTATTGACCTTTACATCTGCATCAGCAAAAACTTCAACGCCAAGCAGGTGGCCGAAGCCGTTCAGGTCGGTGTTAAAGACAAGGTCCAGAGTATGACCTCCAACGCCGTAACCAAGGTAAACGTTCACGTTGCTGCCGTAGACCTTGAGGAGCCTGAAGAGGCTGAATAAAACGCACAAAACAGTCTTGCACATCGTGCAGGACTGTTTTTTATAAGGAGAATAAAATGAAACGCGTTTACATAGATAAAGAGGCACGGTTTTTTAGAGCTAACCTTCATACCCACTCCACCTTCTCCGACGGAAGGCTTACCCCCGAAGAGATAAAAGAGGAATATGCAAAAAGGGGATATTCTATCGTAGCATTTACCGATCACGAGCATATTATCGACCAATCTCATCTCAGCGATGAAAACTTTTTAGCCATCACAGGCTGCGAGGTTGCAATAAAGGAGTTTGCCGACCAGTCCACCCTTAAAAATTATAATATGAGGGTCACCCACCTCAATTTTTACGCCCTCGACCCTCACAATACGGTAACCCCTTGCTATAACTCGGTTTACGACCATTTCACAAAACCCGATTTTGCCTCTATGATACGGTATGAAGGGGAGTTTCAGCGGGAATACTCGGCCGAGGGTATAAACGAAATAATCAGCAGGGCGCGGGAGGCAGGCTTTATCGTTTCCTATAATCACCCAACCTGGTCGCTGGAAACAGCCTGCGATTATATAAACTACGACGGTCTTTTTGCGGTTGAGATATACAACCACGGCGCCTACAGAGGAATCGGTTTCGACGACGAAAGGGTGCTTGATGATTTCTGGCGGGCGGGAAAGCCTGTTTTATGCACCGCCTGTGACGATTCTCATAGAGTATTGCCCGACGACGAGCGAAGCGATGCCTTCGGCGGCTGGGTGTGGATATGCGCCCGAAGTCTCTCCTATAAGGATGTAATGAATGCTCTTATCCGTGGTGACTTTTATGCTTCCTGCGGGCCCGAAATAGAATCGCTTATGGTGGAGGATGACCTTGTTAAGGTGCAGTTTTCCGACTGCGTTCGTGCAAACCTGCTTACAGGAGGCAGAAGAACCGATTTTGCCTGTGCAAAGAGGGGTGAAACTATAAATTATGCCGAGTTTCCGCTTAGGGAATCGGACGGATATTTCAGAATAACCCTTACCGATAAAGCAGGTAAAAAAGCCTGGTCTCAGGTTTATGAAATATAAAAGAAAAACCCAAGTTCTGTGAACTTGGGTTTTTGTTAGTCTAAGAAGTATACGATAATGTCGCGTCTGCCGAATTTTTTGCACTGTGCTTCGCTGTCGAGGAACAGGTCAACGTCGGTGCGGGTGCCTTTGATAAATCCGCCGGTATCGGCTGCTATGGCATAACCATAAACGTATTTTCCGTCGGCAGAAACGATATACATCTTGGTGCCGTAGGGAATTTCTTTAGGGTCAACTGCGATATAGCCGGGGGTGGGATATTTTCCGGTAGCCATACGATTTCCCGTGTGGGTGTATGCGGTAGCTCTGAGGGTCTTCTTGGAGGCATAGCGGATAGGCTTGCCGTTAGCATCAAGCAGAAGGTCGTCGGGAGCGTCCAGCTTGGAAATGCAGGGAACGTCATCGGCCTTTGCGCTGCCGCTTCCTGCGTACTGGGGAGTACCTGTGCCGTAAACGGTAGTCTTGTCGATGGCATACTCGGTGATTTCTTCATTTAAAAGAACGGTTTCAACCGCAATGCCGTTAACATATTTAACGCGGTTGGTAATGGTCTTTGTACCTGCTTTTCCGGAGGTAACAAAGCTTGTGTTGGTGTCGAACCACTCAGAATAAACAATATCGTTTCCATAGGGGATGGCAACCGTTTCGGTTTCGGTGGCATATTCAACGTCGGTGAACTCCACAGAGGTAGCACCATTTATATAGGTGTCGGGGGAAAGACTTAAACTGTCCTCCGCATCAAGCTCGATTCCTATGGAAGCCAGAGCTTCGGAAAGCTTGCCTTCACGTACGGTATAGGTGGTTTCGCTGTTGCCGGTTCTAATGGTCAGGGGATAAAGGTATGCAACGTTTACCGTGGTGGTGAAAAGGCTGTTGCTCATACCGATGATTTCGTAATCCTTATCGGAAGCGGAAAATCTGTCGAGAGCATCTTCAACGCTTGTTGCAAGTCCGGAAGAGGAATAGGTTTTCTTGCCGTCGAAGATATTTACGGTGTGGGCCGAGCAGGAAACCGTAAGGGCAACTGCGGCCAGGGTGAGTATTAAACTAACTACTGCGGGAATATTCTTTTTAACAGCGCCAAGGACCTTGCGGCCTAAGGCTTTTGTTCTTTGTAACATCATAAACTCCTTTGATTCGGGCTCCGTTTGGAACCGTTTTTCGGTAAGTCAATTTCAGTTCTCGGGTATTATAGCCTCAAAAATTGCATATGTCAAACTAAAACAAACCCTCGGTTTTGTGCAAAAGCCACAAAAATTACGAAAAAATTACGAAAAGTTACAAGGTTGTAACTCTTTTTACGGGATTTTTCCCCATTTTTCTTGTGACTTTTTTACAAAAAAACAAAACAGATAGCAGGGCGATAGAAAAAACAGGGTCAAAAAACGGAATTTGTTGTGCCGAAAAAACTAAAAAAGATTTACAAACACAATATGATGTGTTAAAATTTTAATCAAATAATCTTTGTTTTTTCTGTTAAAACTATTCCCCTTTATCCGCAAACTTATACAAACCGTCGGATAATATATATGAATGTAAAGGGGAAAATATTCTGCAGGGTATATACACATATAATATATAAGTCGGAGGTGAAAATATGGCAAAGGTAATGTCGGCAATGTCGGGCGGGGTAGACAGCTCGGTAGCCACCGCCCTTTTAAAGGAACAGGGCTACGAGGTTATAGGCGCTACGCTAAGACTTTTCGAACCCGAGGGTATCCCTTCGTCAGAGGTTGCCGCCGCAAAAGACGTGTGCGATGCACTTGGAGTGCCCCATATGGTCTACGATATGAAAACCGAGTTCGAGCGGGAGGTAATTTGCCGTTTTTCATCCCAGTACGGACAGGGGCTTACACCCAACCCTTGTATCGAGTGTAATAAATATATAAAATTCGGTCTTTTGCTGGATAAAGCCATCAAAGCGGGCTGCGATTATATCGCAACAGGCCATTATTCAAGAATAGGACAAGACAAAGAAAACGGCAGATTCGTGCTATACCGTCCGGACGATCGCAAAAAGGACCAGACCTACGTGCTTTGGCGCCTTTCCCAGCACCAGTTATCCCATATTTTAATGCCCTTGGGCGACCTTACCAAGGACAGGGTAAGGAGCATTGCCGAGGAATACGGCTTCGTTTCGGCAAGGGCGAAGGAAAGTCAGGATATTTGCTTTGTGCCCGACGGAGATTATGCCGCCTTCCTGCAAGGATTCGAAAAGACCTCCTTTAAAAAAGGCTGCTACGTTGATATAAACGGTAATCTCCTGGGCGAACATCAGGGGCACCAGTGCTATACCGTAGGACAGCGCAAAGGCCTGGGAATTGCACTGGGCAAGCCGCAGTTCGTAATCTCGAAGGACCCCGTCACCAACAAGGTTGTGCTGGGAGACGAGGAGCATCTCTTCAAAAAACACATATATATAAAAGACGTTAATATGATTGCAACCGAATTCCCTGCATCTTCGGTGGCCTGCACCGCAAAACTCAGATACAGCGCCCGCGACGAAGCCTGCATACTCCATCCTGTGGGTGAAAAAGAGGCTGTGCTGGAATTCGAAAAGCCCCAAAGGGCACCGTCTCCCGGCCAGTCGGCTGTCTTTTATCTTGACGATGCAGTGTTGGGCGGCGGTAAAATAGTACGAGGTGAATAAAGTGGACGAAAGAATCAAAAAGGTAACAGAGGCCCTGCGCGCCAATAATATGGAGGTTTTTTTTGCCGAAAGCAAAGAGCAAATCCCCGAAATTGTAAAGGGTATCCTTAAAAAAGGGGAGGTTATTTCTTGCGGAGGTAGTGTTACTCTGGCAGAGTGCGGAGTGACCGAGCTTATGAGAAGCGGCGACTACTGTTTTCTCGACCGCAGCCTACCCGGACTCACCCGCGAGCAGATAAACGATATATATGTTAAAACCTTCGGTGCAGATGCCTTTATAACCTCGGCAAATGCCGTAACCGAAAAGGGAGAGCTTGTCAACGTAGACGGAAACGCAAACCGCGTTGCGGCAATCGCCTTTGGCCCCAAAAAGGTTATTTGCATTGTGGGTGCCAATAAGATAGTTTCCTCGGTAGAGGAGGGCTTTAAAAGGGTTAAAACCGTGGCCGCGCCTAAAAATGCCGTCAGGCTCAACACCTCAACCCCCTGCAAAACCCTGGGACACTGTATCTATCCCGACGGAGATATTGCCACGGGCTGTAAATCTCCCGACCGCCTTTGCGCCCATTATACCGTTGCCGCCTTCCAGCGAAACAAAGACCGCATAAAGGTTATCATCACTCCCGACAGTCTCGGTTATTAAATTACTTCGCCCCACATATATTTATGTGGGGTGTTTTTATATGAAAAAATTATTATCGCTTATTCTTTCCTTTATTTTTATGCTGTTGTCCTCGGTCTGCGTCCTGGCCGATACCGTGTCTACCGAATATGAGGGGGCAGATTTGGAAACTCCCTTAGAGGAGAACGTCCAAGCGAATGCCACCATCGGCGAAAAACTGCAGATAAATGCAAAAGCCGCCCTGCTTATGGAGTTCAAAACAGGGCAGGTGCTTTACGAAACCTCTCCCGACGAAAGGCTGGCTCCCGCATCTATTACCAAGATAATGTCCCTCATCCTGGTCATGGAGGCATTGGAAGCGGGAAAACTTACTTTGGAGGATAAGATTACCGCCTCCGAGCACGCAGCCTCTATGGGCGGCTCCCAAATATGGCTGGAGCCGGGGGAGGTTATGACGGTGGATGAACTGCTG
>JAXJWR010000399.1:0-3166 GCA_036307905.1 Acutalibacteraceae bacterium | reverse complement strand
GGAGTACCTTCGTACGCCATCGCGTCAAGAAAAAACCTTCTGCATCTTACCGAGAGGATTACAAAACACATCAAATACAAAAGCACCCGAATTTAAAACTCGGGTGCTTTTCAAAAGGAGAATAAAATATTATTCGAAATCGAAAATGTTTATCCATCCAAGAAGGAACTGACGCTCCTCCTCTTTGCCCTTGGCAATCTGTGAAGCGGCTACGATGGGAAGCCATTTCTGCACATACTGTTTTGCAGTATCGCTCTTTTGGCAGTAAAGGTCGATATACTTCTCGGCTCTGGTATCCTCACCTGCGAGTTTGAAGGTGAGATAGGTTCTTGCAACGTCGGCCGAAGCGTTGCCCTGTGTAGCGTGGGACCAGTCGATAATATAGTCTGTACCGTCGTCTCCCACAATAACGTTGCTGGGGCAGAAATCACCGTGGCAAAGTTTGTTGTGGCGGTGCATGCCTTCCAGTCTCATATGGAGCTCGTAACGAACGGTGGCGGGTATGTAATCCTTAGTAAGGGAAATTTTGTTGTTGAATTTATCCTTCTGGGAGGAGAGCATACTTGCTGTTTTAGAGTTTATCATCATCTGAAGGTCTACCAGCTTATTAAGATATTCAGCCTCTTTTTCGGGGTTTTCCTTCATAAGCTGTGCCAAGGTCTTGCCTGCGATAAAGTCCATAACAATGGCCCATCTGCCATCCTCAAGACGGGTAACCTGGCGAACCTTGGGCATAGGAATACCCGATTCGGTAACTCTGGCTTGATTAAGCGCCTCGTTCAGTATATCGGCGGGGGAGAAATCAAGGCCGAAAACCTTGATAAGACTGTCGCCGTTTTGATAAATGACCTTATTTGGTCTTTCTGCAATAATGTTTCCAAGTTCCATAAAAACGCTCCTTCGGGGAAAATCGGGAAATAATTCCCTCTGTAATAATTATATATTTCGCATAATGGTTTGTCAATATAAAACTATGCAATTTGTATAATGCGAAATATAAAATATATGATTTTTAGTGCGAAATAAATAAAATAAGGCCCTCAACCGTAGTTGAGGGCCTTTGGTGTTAAAGATTAAACAACCAGGAAGAATTTTACAAGGAAGATAGCGGAGATGATATAGGTAAGAACCGATACATCCTTGAACTTGCCGCTGAATACCTTGATAAGGGTGTAGGAGATAAGACCAAGACCGATTGCGTGTCCGATAGAACCGGAAACAGGCATACCGATAAGCATAATAGCAACGGGAACCATCTGGTCAATATCGTCGAAGGCAACCTTCTTAAGGTTCATAAGCATAAGAACGCCTACGTAGATAAGGGCTGCCGAGGTAGCTGCGGGAGGAATGATTGCTGCTACAGGAGCAATGAAGATGCAGGCCAGGAAGAGAATACCGGTGGTAAGAGCGGTAAGACCGGTGCGTCCGCCTGCCTCAACGCCGGAAGCAGATTCAACGAAGGTGGTAACGGTGGAGGTACCTGTGCAGGCGCCTGTTACGGTACCGATAGCGTCGGAAAGGAGAGCTTCCTTCATCTTGGGCATATTGCCTTCGTCATCAAGCATACCTGCTCTGGAAGCGGTTCCAACCAGGGTGCCGATGGTATCAAACATATCGATGATGCAGAAGGTAATGATAAGGGTAATGAAGGTAAACCAGCCGATTTCTAAAATTCCTGCAAAGTTGAATTTGAAGAAGGTGGTATCGATCATATCCTTAAAGGGAGGAACGAAGGATGCGGTAGCAAGAGAAGCGAAGGGGTTGGTGTCGAAGAAGATAAACTGACCTGCCCAGTAGATAACCGAGGAGATAAGCATACCGATAAGTACTGCGCCCTTAACGCCCTTCTTAGCAAGAACAACAATGGCGAAGAAGCCGATGAACATAGTAGCAACGGTAAGAACCATAGCGCCGTATCCGCTGCCCATAGCGCCCTGTGCAACCGAGGGGGTAAGTGCTCCGAAGAAGTCGCGCATTACGAAGAAGGGGCCGCCTGTTTCAGAGTAGATGCCTGCGTTAGAGCCCAGACCGATATTCATAAGCATAATACCGATAGCGGGAGCAATACCAAGGCGAACACCCAGAGGTATAGCATTAACAATTTTGTCGCGGATGTTGAAGATGGAAAGCAGAATGAAGATAAGACCTTCAACAAGAATAATAACCAGTGCTGCCTGGAAGGAGGCAACGTAGGTCATTCCGGTCATGGCAACAATGTTTCCTACAACAACAGCGAAGAAACTGTTAAGACCCATACCGGGAGCCATAGCGAAGGGCTTGTTTGCAAGGAATGCCATACAGAACATACCTACAGCCGATGCAAGGCAGGTAGCGAGGAAAACACCGTTCCAGAGTTCCTGACCGCTTGCGCCGAAGCCGGTGAGGAGGTTGGGGTTCAGAGCGATTATGTAGGCCATGGTCATAAATGTGGTAAGACCGGCTACAAGCTCGGTTCTGACGGTGGTGCCGTTAGCTTTAAGCTTGAATAATTTTTCCAATTTGTAAAACTCCTTTATATTGTATTCGGTGAAAACACCTACACTAAGTATGGCACAATCGACAAAATTTGTCAATAAATTATGAACAAAATATTACCGACGAAATAAACAAAAATTCTGGATACTTTATGTTGAAAATGACATTTTTCGATGTTATAATAACAATGTCGAAAAGGGGAAACAGGTGAAACTCCTGTACGAGCCCGTCGCCGTAAGGCGCAAAATATTTATCTCTTCTACCCGATGCCGCAAATCGGGGACACGCCATTGGGAAAACTCCCGAGAAGGTGAGGGGATAACGCGCCGAAGTCGGAATACCCTGTCGACCGAACCCGTAGAACTCTTCACGATGCGAGCGCCATCTTATAAGTCGGGAAATAAACAAACAGGAGAAATGTAAGATGAAAAAGACAAAATTTAAAGCAATTTTGTCGCTGCTTCTCTGTTTAGTGCTTGTTGCGGCCATGGCACTTTTCACAGTAGGATGTGGCGATAAAACCACCCCGTCAGACCCTTCGACCTCTGACCCCTCAAGCAGCCAAACCGATTCCGCCGTTTCAAACGAGCTGGGTCAGGGAAAAACCAAGTTTAACCTTAGTGTTATCTTTAAGGATGGCAGTGAAAAAAGCTTTACCGTCAATACCGATAAGAAAACCGTAGGCGAAGCT
>JAXJWR010000398.1:0-2048 GCA_036307905.1 Acutalibacteraceae bacterium | reverse complement strand
GTGCAGTCCGAGAGGATAAAGCCCTATAAAAACAATATTTCAAGCAACGGATAGCGCCTCCTCATTTTCAGACGATTTCCGCTGAAAGTTTGGGTGTGTTTTTTTGTTATTTTTACCGGGCGCAAGGTATATTGTTAATGTAAGGGCTGTTTTATTTCATCTTAAGGCAAAAATTACTGCTTAAAAATAAAGTTTTACGCAGTGGTTTTTTCGTTCGGATGAATTAGGTGCAACCGAAATTTGTACGAGCTTTAGCCTAAAAAATAAGCCGCGTTTTAGCGACTGATTTTGAAGGCAGCCCACCGGAAGGCGTTTCCGGAATTTCTTAGCGAAGGGAATATTCACAATGACTTTGAAAAGAACACTATCGATTGTCCTTGCAATAGCATTTGTGTTCAGCTGTACTTCCATGGCTGTTTTTGCTACGGAAACTGTTGAAAATAATGCCGTTCTTTCGGACACAACCGAAAATGTCGAAGTGACCGAAACTCCAATGGAGGAGGGAACCGTAGCTTCCGATGAAGTGGAAGTTGAAGACGACGAGTATGCCGGTTACGGAAACAAGGCGTCTGCTAAATATTTGTCATATAAAGCAGGCCAGTTTACCAGCTACCTTACCTTCATTAACCATTTTTCGGACACCGAAATTATAGGTAAAGCGGTAACGCTCGATATAAACAACTGTATCGCCGACAGCAAGGGCGCCGAAACAAAGAGCGTCGCCGACGATGATAATGTTGCAAAGGACGCTGTTGTCATTAAAGAGAACGGCTATGTTGATTTGCGCATAAATGTCGAGAGAGAAGGCCTTTACCATATCGGTCTTGAATATTTACCCATTAAGGAAAACCCGATTGATATCGAATTCTCCTTTAAAATAGATGGCGATACCCAGTATAGGGAAGCAACCTCCCTTATTCTTAAGCGCACATGGATAGAGGATAAAACCCCCGATGAAGACGGCAACTGGCCTCAAAGAGACATTAACGGAAACGAAGTTTCCCCCGACGTAATAGAAGCTCTTAAGTGGACCAACTACACCCTTCACGATAATATTTTCTCGTCTGACGACGATATGCTTTTCTACTTGGCGCCCGGTGAACATTCCATAAAGATTAACGTATTGCGTGAATCGGTTGCTTTAGCAAGCATCACCCTCGGCGGCAACGAACAGCTTCCTTCATACAACAGTGTTTATGCCGAATACCAGAAAAAAGGGTACAAACCGGTTTCAAAAGACACAAATATCACTCTTCACGCTGAATATTCCTCGCTTAAATCCGACAATTCCCTCGTTATGTCAGCTGAGTACACGGCTTCCACAACCAACGGTACCGGAGACCAGCTTCACTATGCAAAGACTCGCTTTAATGTTTTGGGCGGCGAAGCATGGAAGTTCCCTAACGACTGGATCGAGTACGAAATTGATGTTGCACATTCGGGACTTTATAACCTTTCATTCAAATATAAGCAGGATTACGTAGAAGGAATGAACGTATACCGTAAGGTATATATTGACGGAGAAATTCCGTTTGAAGAGTTTTCCCGCGTAACCTTTAAACCTTCTTCAGTTTGGAAAAACTATACCGTTTCCGACAAATCGGGAAATCCGTACTACGTATACCTTGAAAAAGGCAAACATACCATCCGCCTTAATGCAACCTTCGGACCTATCGCTGAGACTTTGCAGATGCTTGACTCGCAAACTACCAGCCTTAATAAATGGTACATGAAGATAGTACAGATTACCGGTCCGATGCCCGATACTCTTCGTGACTACGACCTTCACAAGACCATAACCGGACTTATTGACGGCTTTGAAGACATTCGCGATAACCTTCAACGCTGCTACGATACACTTATTGAAATCAACGGCGGCGAAGGCGGTTCAATTTCCTTCGTAGAAGTACTTATCAAACAGCTTGACGACTTTATTGAAGAGCCGGAAACTATCGCAAGCGGACTTGTAAGCTACAAATCCAACATTTCCGAGCTTGCTACCAACGTAACAAGAATGAGAAACCAGTCGTTGTTGCTCGATACTATAT
>JAXJWR010000397.1:0-3591 GCA_036307905.1 Acutalibacteraceae bacterium | reverse complement strand
GCTAAGTCTAAGCTTTTCAAAACTGCAAAAGAAGCAGTAATGAAGTCCGGCAACTATGCCTACATCGGACGTAAGCAGAAGAAGAGAGATTTCCGTCGTATCTGGATCACTCGTATTTCTGCTGCAGCTAAAATCAACGAGATGAACTATTCTACATTTATGAACGGTCTTAAGAAGGCCGGAATCACCGTTAACCGCAAGATGCTTGCTGAGCTCGCAGTTAACGATCCTGCCGGATTTGCTACCCTTGCAAAGGCTGCTAAGAAGGCTTTAGAGAAATAATTTTTAATATGACCGAGGTACCCCTCGGTCGTATTTTTATTTTTATGGAGACGATATATGGATAGGTTTATTAACATTACCAGTAAAGATAACGAAATAATCAAGTATGTTACATCCCTTCAAAAGTCCTCTAAAAGACGCCGTGAAGAGGGTGTTTTTGTACTTGAAGGATTACGCTTGTGCTATGATGCCATACAGAACGGTATTGTACCAAAGTTACTTATTATTTCTGCATCTGCACAGGAAAAATACAGCGATTATCTAAGTGATTTTAATAGTACTGTTTGTTATGTTATACCTGATTCGTTGTTTTCAAAAATTTCGGATACAGTTACTCCTCAAGGTCTGCTTTGTGTGTGTGAAATCCCCACAAATAACAACAAACCTCTTTCAAACGGTAAATATGTAGCCCTTGAGAACCTTCAGGATCCATCTAATCTCGGTGCAGTATCCAGAACTGCCGAGGCGCTTGGAATTTCGGGAATTGTTATTCAGGGAGGGTGCGATCCTTATAGTCCTAAATCGCTTAGGGCCTCTATGGGAGCACTTCTCAGAATACCGATCTATCAAACCGAAGATATGTTTGATCTGTTTAGCAAATGCGGCGTTAAAACATATGCAGCCGTAGTCGGCATCGAGGCTGAAAAGCTTGGTGAAGTTAAATTCGAAGAAGGGTCTGCCGTATTGATCGGTAACGAAGCAAACGGACTTTCTAATGAAGCAATTAAAAAATGTGACACCAAGATAACAATTCCCATGAGTGGAAATGCGGAATCTCTAAATGCTGCAGTTGCTGCTTCGATAATTATGTGGGAGATCTGCAAATGATAAAATATTGGTTGTGGGTTTCGCTGTGTCTTGATATTGGTTCGGCACATCTGAAGCCCTTGCTTAACAGGTATAGTTCCCCTCAGAATGTATATAATGCAACCATAAAAGACCTTGAAGGTTCCTACATTCTTAGTCCTAAAGAATTAGAAAGAGCAAGAAATAAAGGACTGGGGAGAGTGGAAAAAATCATTTCCGACTGTAAGGAGAGCGGTATAGAAATTATCGCTTTTGATGATGATCGATACCCCGAAAATCTGAGAGAAATTTCCGATCCTCCCGCATGCCTTTATGTAAAAGGCAAACTTACTGATTTTTCAAAACTTCCGATAGTATGCATCGTAGGAACGCGTAAAATAACCGATTATGGACGTATGGTTGCTTGGTCGCTTGCTGGTCGATTAGCTGCAGGAAACATAGTAATACTAAGCGGCGGAGCTATTGGCGGTGATACTGCAGTTCACGAAGGAGCTATGGCTATCGGCGGAAAAACAATAGCGGTTTTACCTTGCGGCATAAATTACGATTATCTAAAAACCAATTCCTTTTTACGTGGAGTTATTGCCGATAACGGCTGTTTGGTTAGCGAAATGCCGCCTGATACACCTCTTCACAAAAACGCGTTTCAAATCCGAAATAGGCTTTTATCAGGTCTTTCGCTGGGAGTTGTTATAGTTGAGGCCCATCAAAAGAGCGGTGCTCTTATAACGGCAAACCACGCTTTAGAACAGGGAAGGGATGTTTTTGTTATAACAGGCCGTCCCGACGATAAAAACTATGCTGGCTCAAACGCTCTTTTAAGAGATGGTGCTAAACCTGTTTTTACTGCTGACGATATTTTCGGTGAATATATAAACAAATATCCGAATATTATTGATGTTCAGAAAGCAAAAAATACGAACCTTTCAGCAGTATATAAAATTATGCATAGTCCTAAAATATTTGAAGAAGATGTCGCTCAAGCACCGGCTGACATCCCCACGACTAAAAAAGTTGAAAAAATTAAGAAAAATATTGATGAAGCTCTTCCAAATAGCGTAAAAATAGTGTATAATTATATAGATAATGATTTGTTTACAATCGATGATCTGCTAGGCTGTGGACTTTCTTTTGAAGAAGTAATGTCCGCCGTTACGCAACTTGAGCTTTACGGGTATGTAAAAGCCATACCCGGAGGAAGATATTCTATAATTTATTAAGGAGAAAGCAAATTGTCTAAGCTTGTTATTGTTGAGTCACCGTCTAAGATTAAAACGGTTAAGAAAACTCTTGGTTCCGACTATAACGTAATGGCATCAAAGGGCCACGTGCGTGACCTTCCCAAATCAAAGTTTGGAATTGATATAGAACACGGTTTCGAGCCTAAGTATATCAATATGCCCGATAAAAAAGAACTGATAAAAGAACTTCAGTATGCTGCTGCAAACAGCGATTGTGTTTATCTTGCAACCGACCCTGACCGTGAGGGTGAGGCTATTTCCTGGCACCTTGCTCAACTGTTGTCTCTCAGTCTTAACGATGCCAATCGCGTTTCCTTTAACGAAATTACCGAAAGCGGTATTAAGGCAGGAATGGCATCCCCAAGAAAAATTGATATGAATCTTGTCGACGCACAGCAAGCCAGACGTGTTCTTGATAGAATTGTTGGTTATAATCTGAGTCCATTCCTTTGGAAAAAGGTTAAAAGCGGTCTTTCTGCAGGTAGAGTTCAAACAGTTGCTCTTCGCCTTATTGTCGACCGTGAAAAGGAGATAGAGGCTTTTGTACCTGTTGAATATTGGACGATAGATGCCAAGCTTCAGGCCTCCAGAAAGAATTTTTCGGCCTCCTTCTACGGACTGGGTGATGGCACTAAGGTGGAAATTGCAAATAAAGAGCAGGCAGATAAAATTTTATCCGATCTTGACGGCGCATCCTACCTTGTGTCCAAAATTAAGAAGGGTGTGCGTAACAAGCAGCCCGCTGCTCCGTTTATTACTGCAACTTTGCAGCAGGAGGCTTCCCGTAAACTTGGCTTTACGGGTCAGAAAACCATGCGTGTTGCGCAAAACCTTTACGAAGGCGTTGAGATTGACGGAGCAGGCTCCACTGGTCTTATTACCTATATGCGTACCGACTCTCTCAGAATTTCTGACGAAGCAAGAGCCGCCGGTAATGCGTATATTCTTAACAAATACGGAGAAAAGTATCTACCCAAATCTGCAAGAGTATATAAGTCTAAAACTGCTGTTCAGGATGCACACGAAGCTATTCGTCCCACTAACGTAAACTTCACTCCTGAGTCGGTAAAATCAAGTCTTACCACAGACCAATATAAAATTTACAAACTCATATGGGAACGCTTTATTGCAAGTCAGATGTCAAATGCAGTATATAAAACGTTAAATGCCGAATTTGACGCAAACGGTATAACATTCCGCGCAAGCGGAAGTGCCCTTACCTTTGCAGGTTACCGTGCACTTTATATTGAAGGAAGTGAAG
>JAXJWR010000396.1:0-2402 GCA_036307905.1 Acutalibacteraceae bacterium | reverse complement strand
TTAAAGCTGCTGACCTTGCAGGGGTTAAAATTGTAAACGGCAGAGTTTCCGAAATAACCGAAAAAAACCAAAAAATCTCATCGCTTATACTCGAAAACGGAAAAGAATTTTTCTTCGATAAAATAATAATTGCCACAGGTGGTTGTTCATATCCGGTTACAGGCTCTACCGGTGACGGATACAACCTTGCTAAAAGCCTAGGACATACGGTAACTAAGCTCAGACCGTCTTTGGTGCCGATAATGACTAAAGAAGGTTTTTGCACAAAATTGTGCGGACTTTCTCTGAAAAATGTTACGCTTACGCTTTTAGAAGAAGGAAAGAAAAAACCTATATACTCCGAAATGGGCGAAATGATGTTTACCGATTTTGGAATAACCGGTCCGCTGGTTTTATCTGCCTCGGCATACATTGACAAATCGTCTGAACTTTACAAAATTAAAATTGATTTAAAACCCGCCCTCGACCTTGATGCTCTCGACAGAAGAATTCTGCGTGATTTTTCTACAGAGCCTAATAAGGATTTCATAAATTCCCTGGACGAGCTTTTGCCTAAACGCCTGATTTCGGTTATTGTCGGCCTTTCGGGAATTGACCCCAGAAAAAAGGTGAACAGTATAACCCGTGAAGAGCGAAGAAAACTGGCCGAGCTAATTAAAGGACTCACCCTGCAGGTTTTACGACTTCGCCCTGTTGAGGAGGCGGTAGTAACCTCGGGAGGTATTAAACTCAGTGAAATTGACCCTAAAACAATGCAGTCAAAAATTATTGAAGGACTTTACTTTGCGGGTGAAGTTATTGACGTTGATTGTTTTACGGGTGGATTTAATCTTCAAACAGCCTTTTCAACCGGCTACCTTGCCGGAATTTCAGTATAACGAGGAGAAATATTATGATTAACATCGCTATCGACGGTCCTGCAGGGGCAGGAAAAAGCTCCCTTTCACGACTTCTTGCGGCAAAGCTTGGCTACATATACGTTGACACAGGCGCCCTGTACAGAGCTGTAGGACTTAAATTTTCTGCTTTAGGCTTCGACACGGAACTCATCGGAGATATTGAAGCCGTTCTTGCTGAAACTGAAGTTGATATTCGTTTTATTGATGGTGCTCAGCGCGTATTCCTTGACGGTAAAGACGTTTCGGACGATATTAGAACACCCACCGCATCTATGATGGCCTCTGCGGTATCTGCCAAGCCCCCGGTTCGCGCTTTCTTGCTGGATATGCAAAGAAACCTGGCTAAAAAGAATAACGTCGTTATGGACGGCAGAGATATCGGAACGGTTGTTTTACCCGATGCAAAGGTAAAAATTTTTCTTACTGCCGATGTTGAAGCACGTGCAATGCGCCGATTTAAGGAGCTTCAGGAGAAAGGTGACAATGCTACCTTCGATGAGGTTCTGGAGGATATGAAAATACGTGACTATAATGATTCGCATCGTCCCATAGCACCTCTTAAACAGGCTGATGATGCTGTTCTTGCAGATACCACAAAGCTGTCTTTTGACGAATCTCTGGAATTGCTTTTAAATATTGTAAAGGACGGAACTAAAGAATAATGAAGCCTTTTTACAGATTTGCCAAAGCGGTTATACATCCCTTTTTTCGCTGGATTCAGCCGGTAAGGGTTGTCGGTACTGAAAACATTCCAAATCAGGGTGCGTATATTATGTGTTCAAACCATACATCTATGACCGACCCGTTTTTTGCTATTACAATTTTTAAAGAGCAAATACACTTTATGGCTAAGGCCGAGTTGTTCAAAATTGGTCTGTTTCGCCTTGTGCTGGGTGCGGCAGGAGTTTTTGCCGTTAATCGCGGTAAAGGCGATATGGATGCAATCAATACCGCAAAGGAAATTATACGACGTGGTGATATTCTCGGAATATATCCCGAAGGCACCCGCTATAAAGAAGGACCTCCCCGTAAAGCAAAATCGGGAGTAGCTTATATTGCTATGGACACCAAAGCCGACATTCTACCCGTTAGCGTATACCGCGAGGGAAAATATAATTTCTTCAAAAAAACTACCATTAGAATTGGTAAACTAATTAAATATGAAGAGCTTGTCAGCGAAGAACGTACCGACCGCGGAAATATGAAATATATTGCCGATACGATTACCCGGTCAATAACCGAGCTTTGGGAGATGAAACATTGAGAATTATATTAGCTGAAACGGCAGGCTTTTGCTTTGGTGTAAAACGTGCGGTCGATACTGTTTATGAGCTTGTAAACGAAGGAAAAAAGGTTTGCACGCTTGGCCCTATAATCCATAATCCCCAGTTAGTTGCTGACCTTGAACAAAAAGGGGTTCGTGTTGTGGATTCTCCTGAAGAGGTAAAGAAAGGGGAAATACTAGTAATACGTTCCCACGGTGTCACCGAAGAGGTGATAGAT
>JAXJWR010000395.1:0-3818 GCA_036307905.1 Acutalibacteraceae bacterium | reverse complement strand
CCTTTACGGAAAATGTGTTTATAAGTGCGATAACGACGTTGTTGACCATCAGTCGGTCAATATGCTCTTTGAAGATGATATTACCGTAACCTTTACAATGAACGCATTTAATAAGGGTGGTCGTTTCATACATATTATGGGAACAAAGGGAGAGGTTCGTGCTGCTATAGACGGTAACGCACCTATCCGTGTTTACGATTTCGAAACTAAAACCGAGGTTGAAATTCCTTATTCCGGTGTTGACGGAATTGCAGGAGGACACGGCGGCGGAGATGAAGGAATCGTTAGAACACTTTACTCTTATCTTGTTGGTGAGTACAGCGGTAACGCAGTTCCTACCATTGACGAATCCTGTTATAACCATCTTGTTGTGTTTGCGGCGGAAGAGTCTCGAATGACAAACAAGGTAATTGACGTTGAAGAATACATAAACAGATTCTAAACTAAAATTTTCACAGTCCGAAGATTTTTTTCTTCGGACTGTTTTTTTTCGCCATTTTGCACATACTAAACGCGAAGCATATAAAAATTTTCAGGAGGCTGTTTTATGAGAAGAACGCTATCATTTATAATAATGCTTTGTATGATTATCGGAATTTTCGCCGGTTGTGGAGAAAAAGAAACAAGTGGGCGGGTGTATTATCTTAACTTTAAGCCCGAGCAGGATAGTGCCTGGCAGGAGCTTGCAAAGGCGTATACTGACGAAACAGGTGTAGAGGTAAAGGTAGTAACTGCAGCGCAGGGTACCTACGAACAAACTCTTCTTGCAGAAATCGACAAGGACGAGGCTCCCACATTATTCCAGGTTAACGGCCCAGTTGGTCTTGAATCCTGGAAGGATTACTGTATGGACCTTTCGGGTACAAAGGTCTACTCTGAGCTTATTTCCGACGATTTTGCACTTAAAGAAAAGAGCAAAGTATATGCTATAGCATATGTGTACGAGTCATATGGACTTATTACAAACAAAAAACTGCTTGAAAAGGCGGGATACGAGATTGATGAAATTACTTCCTTCGAAAAGCTTAAAGAGGTAGCAGAAAGCATAACTAAGCGCAAAAAGGAACTGGGCTTCTCTGCATTTACTTCATCAGGTCTTGCATCTGCGTCAAGCTGGCGATTTGCAGGCCACCTCGCTAATCTGCCCCTTTATTATGAGTTTAAGGACAGAAATATCACAGGCCAGGCATCCGAAATAAAGGGAACCTATGTTGATAATTTTAAAAAGGTCTGGGATTTATATATCAATAATTCAACCATAGACCCTAAAACCATTACCAGCGACCAGAACGATGCAACTGCCGAATTCAAGGCGGAAAAGGCGGTTTTTTATCAAAACGGAACTTGGGAATATGAAAACGTTAAAAGTATAGGTGAAGACAATCTTGGCTTTTTACCCATCTATGTAGGTATCGACGATAGTGAGCAGGGACTTTGCAGCGGTACAGAAAACTATTGGTCTGTTAATGCAGAAGCCTCTAAAGCAGACCAACAGGCAACACTCGAATTTATAAATTGGGTTGTAACATCTGACAAGGGAACAACGTCTCTGGCAGAAAAAATGGGATTTGTAGCACCCTTCAAAAAAGCAAAAACCGTCAATAACAAACTAAGTAAAATCGCATCAGAATATGTAGATAAAGGACATTATTCGGTTACTTGGGCTTTTAACACGACTCCTAATGTAGACGTGTGGCGTGGAGATCTTGTAGATGCACTTGCTTCTTATTCTGCCGGTAAGGGTTCCTGGGACGCGGTTAAAAAGGCGTTTGTCGAAGGTTGGAAGGAACAATACGAGGCTTCCAAGCAGTAATTGAATAGATTAGCTGCGATATACTTTATCGCAGCTAATTTACAAATTTAAAGGAGGAGTATATCGGTTGAAAAAGTTAAGCCCCTCGGCTATAGCTAATCCTACACACCGAAAAGCCGTATCTAAATATGCACCGATTTTTCTTCTGCCTACGGCAATAGCCTTTATGATCGGTTTTGTTTGGCCGTTTTTCTGGGGAATTTATCTGTCGTTCTTTAGGTTCAGAACCCTTAGTAAAACAACCTTCGTCGGCTTTGAAAACTATATGAAGGTGTTTAATGATAAATCATATTTATCGTCATTTGTTTTTACCTTTCTGTTCACAATAGTGTCGGTTATAATTATTAACGTGGCGGCATTTACGGTTGCCTATTTGCTGACACGCAAAATTAAGGGCTCAAATCTGTTTAGAACTGTTTTCTTTATGCCAAACCTCATCGGTGGTATTGTGCTTGGCTATCTTTGGAAAATTATTCTGGATGCAGTTATAATGAAATATTTAGGCTCAGCAATAGCACTTAACGCAAATTATGGCTTTTGGGGTCTTGTAATTCTTGTAAGCTGGCAACAAATTGGTTATATGATGATTATTTACATTGCTGCACTGCAAAACATTCCGTCAGAGCTTATCGAGGCCGCTAAAATAGACGGTGCAGGCTCGTTTGCTCTGCTTAAAAACATTACAATACCGGGTATTATGCCTGCAATTACAATATGTACCTTTCTTACCTTGACAAATGGTTTTAAACTTTTCGATCAAAACCTTGCATTAACGGCCGGAAAGCCTTATAATAGTACAGAAATGCTGGCTCTTAATATTTATAACTCTTTTTACGAAAGTACAACAAATATGGGGGTCGGACAGGCAAAAGCTGTATTATTCTTTATTGCAGTTGTAGCTATCGCACTTGCACAGCTATATCTTACCCGTCGTAAGGAGGCTGTGCACTAATGAATAAAAAAAGAACGGGCTTGTTTGACAGGACTTTAAGCTTAATTTTTACCTTAATATCGGCTGTATGGATACTTCCTGTAATTATAGTTTTATATAACTCGTTCAAAACCAACGACGCTATTAAAACATCTCTTTTCGCTTTTCCGAACAGCCAGAGTTTTGCGGGAATTCAAAACTATATTCAGGGTGTAATGCACGGCAATTACCCCTTCTATTTTGCAATTCTTTTCAGCATTGTTATAACGGTGCTGTCGGTAGCGCTTATTCTGATGTGCACCTCTATGTGTGCTTGGTTTATAAACAGGGTAGATAACTTCTTTTGTAAACTGTTTTACTATTTTTGCATTTTTTCTATGGTTGTACCATTCCAGATGGTTATGTTCACCCTTTCAAAAACTGCCGATAAATTAGGCCTCGATAATCCGATTACCATATCAATAATATATCTTGGGTTTGGTGCCGGACTTGCAGTGTTCTTGTTTAGCGGTTTTGTAAAAGGTATTCCGCTTGAGGTTGAAGAGGCGGCAACCATTGACGGATGCAACACACTTCAAACTTTTTTTCTTGTGGTAGCACCCATTCTTAAGCCAACCTATATTTCGGTTGGTATTCTTGAAACAATGTGGGTATGGAATGACTATCTGCTTCCGTATCTGGTGCTGGATAAACGCGAGTACAGAACCATCCCCATACAAATTCAGTATTTACAGGGAAGCTATGGCCAGGTAGATTACGGAGCAACCATGGCACTCATAATTCTTTGCCTGCTTCCAATAATAATTGTTTACTTTATTTGTCAAAAGCATATAATTAAAGGTGTGCTTTCAGGCGCGGTCAAGGGTTAGGCTGATTTTGTCAGCCAACCGCGCGTTACATAAATGTTAGAAACGGAGATACTTATGCGAACTTGCGGAATTTTAATGCCGATTTTTTCACTTCCTTCAAAAGTCCGTCCAGTACTTTCTCACGACTCATAGCGTTCACCAGCTGACTTTCCATAGAGGAGAGATCAAGGTTTGATGGGATGAGATCTATTCCTTCCTTATGATG
>JAXJWR010000394.1:0-6219 GCA_036307905.1 Acutalibacteraceae bacterium | reverse complement strand
TCATTTGTGCCCTGCTGTGTGTATATATGTACCGCCACGGTCTCATAGCCGTGCTGGTTTCGGTGGCCGTTTCGGTTGCGCTTATAGGCTGGGTGGCACTTACCTTCAACTATTTTGCAGGTCTTACCATCGCCGATAACAAGTTGGTGCGTTTTACAAGAAAACTTAAGAAGGAGCTTAAAACCGCCTCCACCGTGTATATTATGGGACATAATTATTCCGATCTCGACTCGGTGGGTGCCTCCTACGGACTTTATTATGCACTTAGAGGACAATACGACGTTAAGATGGTGGCTAATAAGCAAAACACCCTTGCCCGACCCCTTATCGACTTTTTGCGTTTCAGCGATAAAGACTGTCAGATATTCGATTATTCCGAAATAAAGGATACCGTAGACGAAAACTCCCTGCTTATTGTGGTAGATACCCATCGCCCCGTAATAATGGATTTCAAAGAGCTTTACGATAGGGTAGACCGGGTTATAATAATCGACCACCATAGAAAATCCAAAGATTTCCTCGACGAAACTGTTGCAAAATATATGAAAAGCTCGGCTTCGTCGGCCTGCGAAATCGTCAGTCTTATTTTAAAGCTTATGGGAATCGGCCGTCCCAGTACGGTGGCGGCCACCGCCCTGCTTTCGGGCATTATGCTCGACACAAAGAATTTTGTAATGAATACGGGGACGGGAACCTTTAAAGCTGCGGCTTTTTTACGGCAAAACCGCGCCGATCCCGTGCTTATTAAAAAAATGTTTTCCGAATCGGTGGAGGTTTGCAAACAAAAATATGATATAATCTCGGGAGTTTACCTTTTCGAGAATTTTGCAATCGCCAAAACCGAGCATCAAGACCAGTATACCAGGATAGCAACTGCCCAGGCTGCTGACGAGCTTCTGGCAATAAACGGTGTGGTTGCATCCTTCGTAATGTGTCCCTCCGACGGAAAGATAAACATATCTGCCCGTTCCTTCGGCGACGTGGACGTTCAGAAGATTATGGCATCGCTGGGTGGGGGAGGTCACAAAACGGTTGCGGCCTGCCAGATACGGTCAGACGATTTCAAAGTAGTAGAGAAAAGATTGCTTTCTGCAATCAACGAATATATTGAGGACAGGTAGTTTTTGCCGTCCTACTGAAAGGTGATAAAAATGAAGGTTATTTTACTTGCAGACGTTAAAGGACAGGGAAAGAAGGGACAGCTTGTAAACGTTTCCGACGGATATGCCCGCAACTTCCTTTTTCCTAAAAATCTTGCCAAAGAGGCAAACGCAGGCGCAATGGCAGAGCTTAACAGCAAGGCCGCTGCTGCTGCATTCCACTATGAAGAAGATAAGTCCGCCGCTAAGGCGTTAGCTGAAAAAATCCAAGGTACAAAGGTTACCGTGTTTGCAAAAGCAGGCGCTAACGGAAAGCTTTTCGGCTCCATTACCTCTAAAGAAATCGCTTCCGAGCTCAGCGGTAAGCTAGGAACCACTATCGACAAGAAAAAGCTTACCGTAGCCGACATTAAAAACTACGGCGAATATACCGCAACAGTAAAGCTTTTTACCGATATTACCGCTACCTTTACGGTTGTTGTAACCGATAAATAAATTTATAGGATGGCTTAAAAATGGCTGATCAAATTAACTATCTGCCCGACAGCACCAATATCAATGCTCCCTATTCTATCGAGGCCGAGCAGGCAGTTCTGGGTTCCATTATTATCGACCCCGAATGTCTTAACCTTGCGGCAACCCGTCTTAAGGAAGAATATTTCTATTTAAGAGAGCATCGTGAAATCTATAAAACCCTTCGCAATATGCTGGAAATGGGCGGCAGAGCAATAGACTTTGTTACCCTTCTCGAACAGCTCAAAAGAAGCGGTGTATACGATGATGCAGGCGGAAAAGCATATCTCACACAGCTTGCAAAGACGGTTCCCACGTCTAAGAATATAGATACATATATCGACATTGTACGAGACCGTTACTATGCACGTTCTCTCCTTTCCGCTGCTGAAACCATAATAAAGGATGTAAACGAAAATCTTCTTGATCCCGACCTGCTTCTTGACCATGCCGAGCAGACCATTTATGACATTCGTCAAGGTAAGGACGTTTCGGGTTTGGTCCATATAAAGAAGGTTATAAACGACGAGACCTATACTCGTCTTTCCAAAATATCCGACCCCGAAACTGCCGACCAATTTAAGGGAATTTCCACAGGTATAGGCGCGCTCGATAAGGTTATTACCGGTCTTAACAAAACCGACCTTATTATCCTTGGCGCACGTCCCGGTATGGGTAAGACCTCCTTTGCACTGAATATTGCAAGAAACGTTGCAATAAGGTCGAAGAAAACCGTCTGCTTCTTCTCCCTGGAAATGACCAGAGACCAGCTTGCACAGCGTATGCTCTCGAACGAGGCATCCATCGAAAGTGAAAAGCTAAGAACAGGCGACCTCACCACCGACGAATGGACAAGACTTTCTCAGGCGGGAACCCTCCTCAGCGAGACCGACATTTATTTCGACGAAACTCCCGGCATTACCGTGCCCGAAATGAAGGCAAAGCTTCGCCGTGTCAAGGGCGGTAAGGTAGATTTGGTTATTATCGACTACCTGGGTCTTATGCAGTCGGCTAAGAAGACTGAAAACCGCGTACAGGAGGTTTCTGATATTACCAGAAATCTCAAGGCAATGGCAAAGGAGCTTAACGTTCCCGTTATCGCCTGCGCCCAGCTTTCCCGTGGAACCGAGGCAAAGGGTAAATCCCACAGACCTGCCCTGGCAGACCTGCGTGAATCGGGTTCTATCGAGCAGGATGCCGATATAGTAATGTTTATCTACCGTGAAAACTACTACAAAGCCGAGACCGACGATAACACTGCGCCCGAAAATATGCCCGACCCCAACAAGGCCGAAATAATCGTGGCTAAAAACCGTCACGGAAGCGTCGATACGGTAGAACTCTACTGGGACGGCAAGTTTACACGTTTTGCTTCTCAGGATGTGTTCCACGGATGATAACTAAGGTAATTACCGCAATCCGAAAATACGGACTGCTGGACGACAATAAAAATGTTACCGTTGCCCTTTCAGGCGGAGCAGATTCGGTCTGCCTTCTCATGGCTTTGAAGAAACTCAGCGCCGAATACGGAATAACCCTTTCGGCCATTCACGTAAACCATATGTTAAGGGGAGATGAGTCCTTCCGCGACGAAGCCTTTGTGAAAGAGCTTTGCGAAAAAAACGGTATACCCTTAGTTGTTAAAAGGGAAGACGTAAACGCTTTGGCGACTGAGAGCGGTGTCAGCGTAGAGCTGGCCGCAAGGGAACTACGTTACAAAATCTTTAAAGAAAATGCGGAAGGCCTTGTGGCAACAGCCCACTCTGCCGACGATAATCTCGAAACGGTGCTTTACAACCTTACAAGGGGAACAGGAATAAAAGGTCTTTGCGGAATACCTCCAAAAAGGGATATTTTTATTCGTCCCTTAATCCTCTGTACCCGCGAAGAGATTGAAGGTTTTCTTGCAGAAAATGGCGCAGAATTTGTTACCGACAGCACCAACCTTACCGACCAATACACCCGCAACTTCATAAGACATAAGGGTGTTACGGTTTTAAAAAAGGTAAATCCGTCGGTAGCAAAAAACATTTCGGTTATGGCCGATAATCTCAGAGAGGACGAGGAGTTTTTAAGCTCCACCGCGCGAAAAATATATACTCTCTGCCTTCGTGGCGATTTTCTCGATTCCGAACTTCTTCGGATTCAACCGCCTGCAATACTAAAAAGGGTAGTAATGCTTTTTCTGAATGAACAGTACGGAACATCTGCCGATGCCTTCCACCTGGAGGAATGCCAAAGGGTAATTCTCCTGGGCGGGAAAACAGGACTCTGTTCCAATAAGTTGGCGGTTTGCGAGGGCGGTCGATTTTATGTTACCGATAAAAACGGCAAAAAGGATCCGCAAATCGAGTTTTCTGTTGAAACAGAGAAAATAATTCCTAAAGAATCGGAAAAAATTAACAATTTGTTTTTAAAAAATGCAATAGACTGTGATAAAATAATCGGCAGTCTTAAGTTGCGCAGCCGCCTTCCTTCCGATGAAATAAAACTTCGGGGAAGAAACTGTACAAAAAGTCTTAAAAAGCTTTTAAACGAGCTTAAAATACCCCTTGAACTTCGCGACGTTATTCCCGTAGCCGCCGATGATCTTGGCGTCATCTGGATTTACGGAATAGACGTTGCTCAAAGGGTGGCCGTGGACGAAAACAGTAATCAAGCAATACGTTTTACGGTAAATACAATCAATAAATCATAAAATTTGGGGGATGTTAAATATGTTAGTTGGTAATGAGGTTGAAAAGGTACTGCTCAGCGAAGAAGAAATCGCAGAAATAGTTGCCCGTTTGGGCCGCGAGATTACTGAAGATTATCGAGGTAAAAATCTTCTTGTTGTAAGTGTACTCAAGGGTTCGGTAATGATTATGGCCGACCTTCTTCGTCAGATAAAAATGCCCTGCAGAATCGACTTTATGTCGGTTTCTTCCTACGGTTCGGGTACAGTTAGCTCAGGAACCGTAAAAATCATCAAGGACTTAGATATAAATCTCGAGGGTTACGATATTCTTATTGTCGAGGATATTCTCGATTCGGGTATGACCCTCTCTAACCTTAAGGAAATACTTCTTACAAGAAAACCCGCAAGCGTTAAGATTTGCACCTTCCTTGATAAGCCCGACCGCAGAAAGGCTAATATCGTTGCCGACTATGTGGGCGCACAGATTCCCGACGAATTCGTAGTTGGCTACGGACTCGATTACGATGAAAAATATCGCAACCTGCCTTATGTGGGAGTTCTTTCTCCTTCGGTATACAGCGAATAATTATAATAGCCACAGCAAAGAAAGGATGTGCATCTTTTGAGCAATAAAAAGAATGTACGCAATATACTGCTCTATATTGTCATACCCATAGTTTTCATAATAACCGTTGTTGCGGTGTCGCTCAGCACCCGCACGGTCGATAAAATGAAATATTATGAAATAGTAGAAATGGTAAAGACCGACCAAATCTCCCAGTACCAGCTTAACCTGTATAGCGGAGAGTTGGTTTATACCAAACGTGCCGACGGAAAACAGTACCGTTACACCGTGGCAGACCCCAACATTTTTTATAACGACGTAAACGATTTTGTTTTAGCCCATAACGATGCAGTGCGCGAAAAGGATCCTTCTAATACCGACGCACTCATTAAAATGGATTATAAAAGCGGGGGAGAAACCTCCTGGATTTTAAGCCTTCTTCCCACCGCCCTCCTTATAGGAGCGCTTGTGTTCTTCTGGTTCTTCATAATGAAGCGTATGAACGGCTCTATGGGTATGGATAAGACCATGAGCTTTGGAAAGGCCAAAATCAAGAAGGCCGACCCCAACCAAAAGACCACCTTTATCGACGTCGCAGGAGCAGACGAGGAAAAGCAGGAGCTTGAAGAAATCGTCGACTTCCTTAAAAATCCCAAACGCTTTAACGACCTGGGAGCAAGAATTCCCAAGGGCGTACTTCTTGTAGGACCTCCCGGAACGGGTAAAACCCTTCTTGCAAAGGCGGTAGCAGGGGAGGCCGGAGTGCCCTTCTTCTCTATTTCCGGTTCTGACTTTGTCGAGATGTTTGTAGGTGTGGGCGCATCCCGTGTTCGCGACCTTTTCGACGAAGCAAAGAAAAATGCCCCCTCCATCGTATTTATCGACGAGATTGATGCCGTAGGCCGTCAGCGTGGCGCAGGTCTTGGCGGCGGTCACGACGAAAGAGAACAGACCCTTAACCAGTTGCTGGTTGAAATGGACGGCTTTGGTGAAAATTCCGGAGTTATCGTTATGGCGGCAACCAACCGCCCCGACATCCTCGACAGAGCGCTCCTTCGT
Source organism: Acutalibacteraceae bacterium (assembly GCA_036307905.1). GTDB lineage: Bacteria > Bacillota > Clostridia > Oscillospirales > Acutalibacteraceae > SFWF01. The sequence goes on along the minus strand of JAXJWR010000394.1, from coordinate 305 downwards.
CCCGGCCGTTTCGACCGTCAGATAACCGTAAACTATCCCGATGCCAAGGGCAGGGAAGATATACTCAAGGTTCATTCACGCGGCAAGCCCCTCGGCCCCGACGTAAACCTTAAGGATATTGCTCATTCCACCTCCGGCTTTACAGGTGCCGACCTTGAGAACCTCCTTAACGAGGCAGCCCTTCTTGCCGCCCGTGCAGGACTTAAGGCTATCACCCAAACCCAGATTGAAGAGGCAACCATTAAGGTTGTTATGGGAACCGAGAAGAAATCCCACGTGGTTAAGGATAAGGACAAGATGATTAC
>JAXJWR010000393.1:0-1484 GCA_036307905.1 Acutalibacteraceae bacterium | reverse complement strand
TTCATTTGACAAAAATACACCGCCTTAAAAACTATTTTTACCAAGGTCGGCCAAAGCCGTACCCTTCCCCTGCATATTAACACATATTGTTTTATTTTGCAACAAAAAGATATATAAATCTAATGCCGTAAACATACCCCTTTACTAAAGTATTATTTGAATATTTCACTTTTGTGTTGTCAAATTGGGGTGGGCATATTAAAATATAAATTGAAATAAACCCTCTGAGGTGAAAAAATATGTCAAAATGCTATGTTAAACCCTACATTATGCCTGCTGCGGCTATGGGACCGGAAAATCCCCTGCCCGATATTAAGAATGTCAGTTATATTCACGCAGGCATCGAAACCACCGAAAATGTTCCCGAAAAAGACAAGAAGTACATAAACTGCGGTATGATTCCCACCATGCTGCCCTACCGCCAGCAAGACGGCTACAACCGTGACCGAAAGGATTATGCCTTTACCTCGGTTGTACTTGAGAACGAGCATTTAAAGGCCGTTTTCCTTCCCGAGCTGGGCGGCCGCCTCTGGTCCCTTTTCGATAAGGATGCAGGAAAGGAGCTTCTCTACTGCAACCCCGTTTTCCAGCCGGGTAACCTTGCCCTTCGAAATGCCTGGTTCTCAGGTGGAGTTGAGTTCAACGTTTCCATAAAGGGACACAACCCCCTCACCTGCGACCCCCTCTTTGCACAGAAAATCACCCTGTCCGACGGAAGCGAAGGCCTTCGTATGTTCGAGTACGAGCGCATCCGCGGAGTGCTTTATTCCATCGACGCCTGGATTCCCAAGGACAGCAAAATGCTCTATATCCGTCCCCGTATCGAAAACCGTACCGGCAAGGAAATTTGGATGTACTGGTGGAGCAATATCGCCACCCCCACGGTAGACAAGTGCCGCGTTATAGTACCTTGCGAAAACACCTTTATAAACTACTTCGGCAACGACCACTATATTCTCGATTACGCAAAGCACAAGGGCTGTCTGGACACCGACATCAGCTATCCCGAAAATCTGGGCAGAAGCCTCGACTTCTTCTATTACATTGAGGATAACGACCCCAAATGGATAACCGCCCTTGACAAGGAGGGCTACGGTCTTGTTCAGTGCTCCACAAAGGAGCTTAAGGGCAGAAAGCTCTTCCTCTGGGGCGAGGGTGCAGGCGGCAAAAACTGGAACCGCTTCCTAACCGACGGGTCTAATCCCGGTTACATCGAAATTCAGGCCGGTCTTGCCAGAACACAGCTTGAGCATATCCCCATGCCCGCAGGCGAGGTATGGAGCTGGGTTGAGGGCTACGGCGCAATGAACTGCGAAAATGCCCACGGCGATTTTGCAGATGCACAAAAGGGCGTTTCGGCAAAGCTTGACGAAATTTTCCAAGACGGTATGACAAAAACCCTGGAAAAAGCCAAGGAAATTTCGGCCACGGCAGGGGAGTTTATTCTCTTCGGCTCGGGCTGGGGTGTTCTTGAGGAGCACAAG
>JAXJWR010000392.1:0-3670 GCA_036307905.1 Acutalibacteraceae bacterium | reverse complement strand
ATATTCAGCAGGAGCTTCTCCGTCGTTTTAAGGACAAGCTTGACCTATCGGTAGAAATTGCGTCGGTTCGCGACTGCGAAAGAATGGATGCTATTTTCGCCCATTATCGTCCCGAAATCGTTTTCCATGCTGCCGCTCATAAGCACGTTCCTCTTATGGAACACAGTAGCTGCGAAGCAATTAAAAACAACGTTTTCGGAACCTATAACGTGGCAAACGTTTCGGAAAAATACGGGGTAGAAAAGTTTATTCTTATCTCCACCGACAAGGCGGTTAATCCCACAAACATTATGGGAGCCTCTAAACGAGTTTGCGAAATGGTTGTGCAGTGCCGTACCGACAGTAAGACCTCCTTCTCCTGCGTTCGTTTCGGAAACGTGCTGGGTTCTAACGGCTCGGTAATTCCGCTCTTTAAAGACCAAATCGAAAAGGGTGGCCCCATCACCATAACCGATAAGCGTATAATCCGCTATTTTATGACCATTCCGGAAGCCGCGCAACTGGTTATGGAGGCAGGCTATATGGCCGAGAGGGGAGAACTCTTTGTTCTCGATATGGGACAACCTGTTAAAATTCTCGACCTTGCAGAGAATATGATAAAGCTTTCAGGCCTTCGCCCCTATAAGGATATCGACATTGTAGAGGTCGGCCTTCGTCCCGGCGAAAAGCTTTACGAGGAGCTTCTTATTAAAACCGAGGTTCTCGATAAAACCGAAAATAACCTTATCTTCATCGAGCGTGACCACGCTATGACCAGGGAAGAGGTAGAAGCAAAGCTTGATGCGCTTCGCACAACCCTGGAAAACAATAAAGACAAGGTTAACTCAGGCGAGATAAAGCAAATAATGAAACAGGTCGTTCCCACCTATCACGACCCCGACGAGGTAAACTGCAACGCGCATAAGTCGGAGGAAATGAAAAACACAAAAAGCGTTGTAACGGCGGACGAATAAATGAAAATATGTTACATCATAGGGGCAGGGGAACTGCCCCTGCTTTATATAAACAATAAAAAAGAGCATTTAACCATCGCTGCCGATGGTGGGCTTGCTGCCCTTGGCGGTATAAAACCTGACGTTATCGTTGGCGATTTTGATTCGCTGGGTTTTGTTCCTGACTGCCAAAACACCGTAAAGCTTCCCGTGGAAAAGGATGTTACCGATATGCGAAGCGCCGTTGACATTGGTTTTGAAAAAGGATATAAGTGCTTTGTTATATACGGCGGCACAGGAGGACGTCCCGACCATACCTTTGCTAATTATGCTTTGCTTTCCTATATTGCCCACAAAGGGGGAAGGGGCTACCTTGCAGGGGATGGATTTATAGCAACCGCAATAGAAAACGAAACCTTATCCCTTCCTCTAAAAAAAGACGGTACCGTTTCGGTTTTTGCGGTGGAAGGCGATGCACAAGGCGTCACCATCAAAGGGCTGAAGTATACCATAAGCGACCATAACCTTTCATATTCCCATACTTTGGGCGTAAGTAATTCATTTACGGGAAGAGAGGCCTGTGTTTCGGCTGAAAAAGGAAAGCTTCTGGTGTTCTGGGAGGAAGAAAATCTCGCAAATTTTGTTGACAATTTAAACTAAAGGCTATATAATACATTTGCCGAACAGAAAATTTAATAGTAATCAGGGGTGCCGCAAGGCTGAGATAAGTTTTACTTAAACCCTTTAACCTGATATGGATAATGCCGTCGTAGGGAGATTGTATTCTAGATAATTTTTTACCGCACGGATATTTCTGTGCGGTAATTTTTTATCTGAAAGCAAAAAACCTTTTCGGCCAAAAAAGGCTTTTGCTCCTTTAGGTAAAGGAAAGGAGAAAACCTGTATGAAAAGCATATATTTAAAAAAGCTGACCGTCAGCGCAATATTTATTGCCCTGGCCACAGCGCTAAGCTTTATAAAGCTTTGGACAAATCCTTGGGGCGGAAGTGTTACCCTTCTGAGTATGGTGCCTGTGGTGCTGATTTCGCTTATGTTTGGGGTGCCCTGGGGTCTTTTTTCTGCCTTTGTATATTCCATTGTTCAAATCGGAGTTGACCTTGGCGGAATGATGGCCTGGGGAATGGATGCGCGAATGTGGATTGGCGCAATCGTGTTCGATTATCTGCTTGCCTATACCGTTATCGGCAGCGCGGGAATGCTTCGCAAAAAGGGCATTGTCGGAGCCTGCATAGGTACAGCGGCAGCGCTGGTTCTTCGGTTTGCAAGTCATTTTATTTCGGGATATATTTTCTTCGACATCTGGATGCCCGAAACCTTTACAAATCCCGCAGTATATTCGGTGGTTTATAATGCTACCTATATGCTGCCCGAACTTATAATGTCACTAATCGCTATTGTTCTTCTTTATAAAACAAGTACGGTAAAGCGTATGAACGACATCATAAGCAAATAAATTAAAAGCACCCGTTGATGTTCTCAAAGGGTGCTTTCTTGTTCCTGTTTTTACAGGCTTGTATTTTCAGTATAGAAGGTATGTGAATATTTGCCAAGAAGTTTTGTTTAATAATCTTGACTTTAACCCTTTTCGGTCGTAAAATAAAAGTATAATAAAATGCATAAAGGAGAATTATTATGAACCCCATTTTAGAAGAAATCAGTAAGGTTGGCCTTGTTCCCGTTATAAAGCTTAACGACCCCGAAAAGGCTGTACCCCTTGTAAATGCCCTTAAAAAAGGCGGTATCCCCGTGGCAGAGGTTACCTTCCGTGCCGCAGGTGCCGATAAGGCTATTGCCAACATCGCAAAAGAAGCACCCGATATTCTTGTGGGCGCAGGCACCGTCGTAACCCTCGACCAGTGCAAGGCCGCCATCGCTGCAGGAGCAAAATATATCATTTCCCCCGGTTTCGACCCCGAAATCGTTGGCTACTGTGTAGAGCAGGGCATCCCCGTAACCCCCGGCTGCACCAACCCCAGCGAGGTTTCCATCGCTCAGAAAATGGGACTTGAGGTTGTAAAATTCTTCCCTGCAGAAGCAGCGGGAGGACTCAAGGTTCTTAAAGCACTTGCAGGCCCCTTCCCCAATATGCGCTTTATCCCCACCGGCGGAATTTCTCCCGCAAATCTTAACGAATATCTTGCCTTCCCCAAAATTATTGCTTGCGGCGGAAGCTGGATGGTTCCCGAAAAGCTCGTAGATAACTGCGAGTGGGACGCTATTACCGAGCTTGCAAAGGAAGCCGTACTCACTATGCTTGACGTTAAGATTAAGCACATCGGTATAAATTCCGAAAACGAGGAAGAGTGCAGAAAAACCGCCGCACTTCTCTCGGCTATCTGCGGAAAACCCCAGGACGAAAGAACAAAGTCCATCTTCGCAGGCAAGGAATTTGAAATTATGAAGTTTATGGGAGTAGGCAAGTGCGGACATATCGGCATTTCTGTAACCTCGGTAAAACGTGCCGTTCGCTTCTTCGAATCCCAGGGCTTCGAGTTTAACTACGATACCGTTACCACCGACGATAAGGGAAATATGAACTTTATCTACTTTAAGGACGAAATCGGCGGCTTCGGTGTTCATCTTGTAAACGCATAATATCGGTTAAACGGCGGATTTTCCGCCGTTTTTTATTTAAAACCTAATATTGCAAACTCTGTAAATATATGTTAAAATGATTTGAAAAGTCGAAATTAGCACATAATATTTCTATCGGCTTT
>JAXJWR010000391.1:0-5142 GCA_036307905.1 Acutalibacteraceae bacterium | reverse complement strand
TACCGTGTTCAGAAGCAGGGAACTAACCTCGTTATGAACCTTGGTTTCTCTCACCAGGTAATTATGCCCGAGATCCCCGGTATAACCATCGAGGTTCCCGGCCCCAACAGCATCATCATTTCCGGCCCCGACAAGCAGAAGGTTGGACAGTTCGCAGCAGAAGTTCGCGAGAAGCGTCCTCCGGAGCCTTATAAGGGTAAGGGAATCAAGTATATTGACGAGCATATCCGCCGCAAGGAAGGTAAAGCCGCCAAGGGTAGTAAGAAATAAAAAAGGAGTGTATGAAAAATGGTTAACAAGCCTGATACTAACAAGGCTCGTATCCGCAAACACATGCGTGTTCGCGGTAAGATCAGCGGTACCGCAAGCCGTCCGCGTCTCAATGTTTTTCGCTCCAACTCAAATATCTACGCCCAGCTGATAGATGATGTTAAAGGAGTAACCCTCGCTTCCGCTTCTTCTCTCGAGAAGGATTTCGGCGAAGCAAAGGGAAATTGCGAGGAAGCTCGCAAGGTTGGTCAGTTAATTGCTGCTCGCGCTGCCGAGAAGGGTATCACCGAGGTCGTATTCGACCGTGGCGGATACATCTATCACGGCCGTGTTAAAGAGCTTGCCGAAGGTGCCCGCGAGGGCGGCCTCAAGTTCTAAGATAGGAGGAAATACTTTTGGCTAATATAATTGATGCATCGACTTTAGATTTACAGGAGCGCGTAGTCGCTCTCAACCGCGTATCCAAGACCGTTAAGGGCGGACGTATCATGAAATTCTCTGCACTCGTTGTTGTAGGTAACGGCGACGGTATCGTAGGTTTCGGCCTCGGTAAAGCAGGCGAAGTTCCGGACGCTATCCGTAAGGGTATCGAGGACGCAAAGAAGAACCTTATCAAGGTTTCTCTTAAGGGAACAACCATTCCCCACGAAATCATCGGAGAGTTTGGCGCAGGCCGCGTTCTTATGAAGCCTGCTGCACCCGGTACCGGAGTTATCGCCGGCGGTGCTGCTCGTGCCGTTCTTGAAATGGCCGGCATTCACGACATCCGTGCTAAGTCTCTTCGTTCCAACAACCCCATGAACGTAGTTCGCGCTACCGTTAAGGGCCTTTCCGAGCTTCGCGATGCTGCACAGGTTGCTGCAATCCGCGGTAAGTCGGTTAAGGAAATCATAGGTTAAGGAGGAAGTAAGACATGGCTACAAAGAAAACTTCCACCGTTACCATTAAACTCGTAAAGAGCACCATCGGTTGCAAAAAGGATCAGATCGCTACTGTTGAGGCCCTCGGCCTTCACAAAATCGGCGAAACTGTAACTCAGCCCAACAATGCTGCTACTATGGGTAAGGTAAAGAAGGTTATCCACCTCGTTGAGGTAACCGAGGCTTAAAACTGGCTTCATATTAAGGCCGACAGAGCGTCGGCCTAACCCGAAAGGGTAAACGGCAGCTTTAAGCTGCGTACTTTAACAAGGAGGTGCGAAAAAATGAAACTGCACGAACTTTCCCCCGCAGAGGGCGCTACTAAAGAGCCTAAGCGTATCGGAAGAGGACACGGTTCCGGAAACGGCAAAACTGCCGGTAAGGGACATAAGGGACAGAAGGCACGCGCCGGCCACGGTCAGAGACCCGGCTTCGAAGGCGGCCAGATGCCTCTCCAGCGTCGTGTTCCGAAGCGTGGCTTCAACAATATTTTTGCAAAGGAATTTGCAACTGTTAATGTTTCCGCTTTAGAGGTGTTCGACGACGGTGCTGTCGTTGATGCAGCTGCTATGGCAGACAAGGGCATCGTTAAGTGTGCTTACGTTCCCGTAAAGGTTCTCGGAAACGGTGAACTCACCAAGAAACTTACCGTTGTTGCTGCAAAATTCTCAGCTTCTGCTTCTGAAAAGATTCAGAAGGTTGGCGGAACGGTTGAGGTGAAATAATAATGCTTGAAACTATAAAAAATGCTTGGAGCATTGTTGAAATCCGTAAAAAGATTCTTTTCACCCTCTTCATTATCTTAATTTTCCGTATAGGAAGTGTACTTCCCGTACCCTTCGTTGACCTTGCTTCCCTTCAGGCAGCAGGAACCACCAACGATTTCTTCAATTACCTGTCGGTACTTACCGGTGGCGGACTTCAGTATGGCGCGATCTTTGCGATGTCGGTAACCCCCTACATCAACGCATCCATTATTCTTCAGCTTCTCACCGTTGCTATTCCTTATCTCGAGAGACTCTCGAAGGAAGGCGAAGAGGGAAGAAAGAAGATAGCTCAATACACCCGCTACGCTGCCGTACTCCTGGGACTTATCCAGGGTATTGCATACTTCTTCTATCTGAAGAATTCCGGTCATCTCGTTGCAGGTATCAAGGGCGCAGGCGTTTGGTTTGCAGGCTTAGTAATTGTTACTGCCTTCACCGCAGGCTCGGCTCTTGTAATGTGGCTTGGCGAACAGATTGACGTCAAGGGAATTGGTAACGGTATCTCTATGATACTTTTCGCAGGTATTATTTCCCGCGGTCCTGACGCATTCGCAACTCTTTGGAAGTTTGGTACCAACAAAGAGAATCCCCAGCCCATCCCCGTAATTGCAATAGTTCTTATCTTCTTACTCGTTATTGCCTTCATCGTTTGGATGACCAGAGCAGAACGTCGCGTTCCTGTTCAGTACGCTAAGCGTGTTGTTGGCCGTAAGCAGTATGGCGGACAGAACTCTCACATTCCCTTCAAGGTAAATATGTCGGGTGTTATGCCCATCATCTTTGCAAGCTCTATTCTGATGCTTCCCACGATGATCCTTTCCTTTATGGACGTTACTAAAGAGAACACCTGGGTTAAGATCCTTGCTCTCTTCAGCACACAGGGCGTATTTTACGCAGTGCTCTATTTCTTCCTGATTATCGGATTCGCATACTTCTATGCACAGATCCAGTACAATCCTGTGGAAATAGCAAACAATATCCGTAAGAACGGCGGCGCTGTTCCCGGAATTCGTCCCGGAAAGCCCACTTCCGACTTCTTTGCCAAAATTCTTTCCCGTATCACCCTCATCGGCGCACTCTTCCTCAGTGTTATCGCCATCCTTCCGATTCTTGTCGGAAACATCGGAGGTCTCAACATCTCCATCGGCGGTACCTCTGTACTGATTATGGTCGGTGTTGCACTTGATACGGTACAGAATCTCGAATCTCAGATGATGATGCGTCACTACAAGGGCTTCCTTGATTAAGTGATCGAAAGGAGTAACCTATGAATCTTATACTTCTCGGAGCTCCCGGTGCAGGAAAAGGCACCCAAGCTGAGATTATTTGTGAAAAAGCAGGCATTCCCGCAATTTCCACCGGAAACATCATCCGTGCTGCTCTTAAGAACGGCACCGAGATGGGAATGAAGGCTAAATCTTATATGGACGCAGGCAAACTGGTTCCCGATGATGTTGTAATCGGCATCATTAAGGAGCGCCTTGCCGAGGACGACTGCAAAAACGGCTTCATCCTCGACGGCTTCCCCAGAACCATTCCCCAGGCCGAGGCTCTCGACGCTATGGGTGTTACCATCGACTGCGTTCTCTCCATCGAAGTTCCCGATGAGAAGATAGTAACCCGTATGTCGGGCAGACGTGTCTGCGCCGCTTGCGGAGCCAGCTATCACACCGAATACAAAAAACCGAAGACCGACGGTGTATGTGATCTTTGCGGCGGAGCTCTTTCCATCCGCAAGGACGACGAACCTGAAACTGTCCTCGACAGACTTCACGTTTATCACGAGCAGACCGAGCCCCTTAAGGACTACTATGCTAAAACCGGAAAGCTTCGTACCGTTGTAGGGCAGGAAGAGGTTGCTGATACTACAAAGCTTACCCTCGCTGCTTTAGGGTTATAAACTATGATAGTGCTTAAAACCGGACGCGAGCTTGGCATAATGCGAGAAGCTTGCAGAATTTCGGCCGGAGCATTACAGCTTATAGGCAAGGCTATCGAGCCCGGCGTCACAACCGCCGAGCTCGACAGGCTGGCCGAGGAGTATATAAGAAGCCAGGGAGCAGTCCCCAACTTCAAAGGCTACCACGGCTATCCTGCAACGGCCTGCATATCTATAAACAATGAGGTTATTCATGGAATACCGACTGGAAAGCGCAAGATTAAAAGCGGCGACATCGTCAGCGTAGATCTGGGCGCCCTATTCGAAGGTTATCACGGCGACAACGCTGCTACCTTTGCCTGCGGAGAAATTTCTCCCGAGGCACAGCGGCTGATCGACACGACCAGAGAGAGTCTTTACGAAGGCATCAAAATGGCACGTGCGGGTGGCAGAATCGGCGATATATCCTTTGCAATACAGTCGTATGTAGAAGCCCGTGGTTACTCGGTGGTACGAGATTTCGTCGGCCACGGCGTAGGCACAAGCTTACATGAAGCCCCCGAGGTTCCGAATTTCGGCACAGCCGGAAGAGGAGTTCGCCTTATGCCCGGTATGACACTGGCCATCGAACCGATGGTAAACGCCGGAAAACACGACGTAAAGGTTATGCCGGACGGTTGGACGGTTCTCACCAAAGACGGAGCCCTATCGGCACATTTCGAACACACCGTTGCTATCACAACCGAAGGTCCCCAGATTATGACTATTGCGTAAGAAGGTGGCTTATGGAAAAAGGACAGATTGTGTGTTCAAAGGCCGGCTCCGATAAAGATATGTTTCTTGCAGTAATCGGAGTAAACGGTAAAGAGGTTTACATCTCGGACGGAAAGCGGTATAAAATCGCTTCTCCCAAGAAAAAGAATGTTAAACATCTGGCCTGTACGGGTAAAATACTTTGCGAAGAAGAACTTTTAACCGACAAAAAACTGCGTAGCGCCATTGCGCAATATCGCAGCAGCATTTAATAAGGAGAAAACGATATGTCAAAAGCAGATATGATTGAACTCGAGGGTACCGTCGTTGAAGCATTGCCCAATGCAATGTTCAAGGTTCAGATTGACGGTGGGCATGTAATACTGGCTACCATCTCGGGAAAGCTTCGTATGAACTTTATCCGAATCCTTCCCGGCGACAAGGTAACGGTAGAAATGTCGCCTTATGATCTTACAAGAGGACGCATCACTTGGCGTTCAAAGTAAACCTGACAAAATTTGAGGAGGTAAATACAAATGAAAGTCAGACCTTC
>JAXJWR010000390.1:0-2153 GCA_036307905.1 Acutalibacteraceae bacterium | reverse complement strand
AGATTGTCTCGATAAGTCCCGTGAGGGAGACCGAAGAGAAGCGGCATTCGGTTATGACTGCTTTCTTATCCCAATAGTGGTAGAAATTGAACATTTCCTTCAAAATCTTCACAAGTTGGTCGGCTTGAAGCTCGTCTCTTGTGTAGATTGCCATATTAAAGGGGATAAAGGGTACAACCTTGTCAACGTAAAACTTGTTGATGGTATATTTTATAATGTTGTGAACGGTCTTGCGGCTTTCAGGTGTGAGAGGAATTTTCTCAAGCTCCTTAGTTTGTTCATAATAGTTAAAAAAGCCGTTGGCACTCATACCGAGGCGGTTTTTCTCGATCACAAAGCGCGCAAGCTTCATAACGTTCACGCTGTAACGGTCGGCGAGTACGAGCAGATAAAGGGCCACCTTGTCGGGACATTGGGGGAATATACAATCGGGACAGTTGCGGTTTTCGTCAAGTTGACTGCGGAAGTCCTCTTTATAAACAAAGTCGGTTTTGCCTTGACCGCTTCGATAAAAGGCCATCGCATCGGAAATGAAGGAGTGCTTGGTTTTTTCGCAAAGAGGCAAATAAGAATAAAGAATACGGTCGTCGGTCTCGGCCGAAACGCGCATAAGATTCATTTTAAGAAGCTCTGCAGCTGCCGTGGCTGAAACGGCATCGATAAAGCCATATTCCTCCACGGGAATATCCGAAAGTTCCTCATATACGTCGAAATCCGATTTTTTGCTGTAACGTTTACCTAAAATACAGCGGTAGATTTCCTCCTTGTCGAGGCCCAGCTTCAGACAAACGTGTTCAATATAGGCCGTCATTTTGTGGGGGCAAAAATCAAGCTTGTCTTTACATACCGAGCAAAGCGCATGCACGTTGGGACGGTTGTCTTTGTCCATTTTTACAAACCAGGTATATTCGTGCCAGGAGGTGTCCGAAAAAGACTTCATCTTGCTTTTTGTCATATTCTCAAGACGATTGATAGCATTTTTGGCAAAACCGAAGCGGTTGTGGTCGAATTTAAGTTTTCCTTCTTCTTTTTCTTTGGCTTCGGCAAGCATAAAATGCTCACCCGTGTGAAGCATATAGGTAAGATACCACAGATCCAGATTGTCCGAAAAGCCTGAAAGCTCTGCAAGAAGTTCTTCGCGGTTTCGCACCTTTAAACTCAGCTCGCAAACGTTCTTTGCTTCGACTTTGTTTTCGCTTTTTGCGGGTGAGACAGGGGTTTCTGTCTTATGGTTTACTTCGTTGGACGGTGTAAAGGGTGCTAAAGGATTTGCTGTCATGGTTCTTGTTCCTCCTGTTAAACAGATTTTGTAAAGGTTACAAACTGATAATATTCGAAAACGCCGTTGTCTGTGGTGGTCTTGCCGCCATTCCAGGTGATTACCTTAACGTCGGGATACATTCCGTTCCACTCACGCACGAGGTCTTCACCTTTATACTTCATTTGACCAAAAACGTTTAAGGTTGCCTTGTAACGATAGAGAAAAGCAAGACCGTATTGTACCGAAACAGGACGGTCACTGACCGAATAGGAGACCGAAATTTGTTTTACTACGGTTGAACCTACGCGGTCAAAATCATTGCGCCAATGCTCGAAATCAATGTCGAAACGCAGGTTATATAAATAAGGGTTTTGGGCAATCCAGTCGTTTACGTAAGCAACAAGGTCTGCACCTTTAAGCTTTGGGGCAGGGAGAGGGAGAACAATTTTGCCCGAGGTAGCCTTGGGCGCGCCGCAGCCGGCACAAAATTCTTTTCCTTCGATGAGAGGCTCGCCACATTTTGAACAAAACTTCATAGGACCGCTTGCCGAAGGCTTTATGGTGTTTGGTGTTGTTCTGCGAGGGGGAAGTTGTGGTGCGGGAAGATAATCGGTGTTAAATAAGCTCATGATTCTGACTCCTTAAAGTTGTTAGGACGGTGTTTTTTTCGTCCTCTATCCAAAAAGGGGAATACACCCTGCCGTAGGTTTTATTTTTTTGAAAATTTTTTAATTTTTTTAATTATAACACATTGTGTGACCCATATGCAACCAATATAAAGAGAAACAGGATAATATATAGAAAAACGTGCACATAAAATAAAAAAGGAAACCATATTTTAAGGGCTGTACTCTTAAGGACAGTAAAATTGAAGCACGAGATTTTCGTGCTT
>JAXJWR010000389.1:0-1347 GCA_036307905.1 Acutalibacteraceae bacterium | reverse complement strand
CCTTCCAGTATCAGGCATATCTAAACAAGCCCCGTTCCTACCGTGACCTGCCCCTGCGCTATAATGAGACCTCTACCCTTTTCAGAAACGAGGAAAGCGGCGAGATGCACGGTCTTATCCGCGTTCGTCAGTTCACCATTTCCGAAGGTCACCTTATGTGTACCCCCGAGCAGCTTGAAGAAGAATTCAAAAAGTGCCTTGAGCTTTGCGTATTTATGCTTAAAACCTTAGGCCTTTACGAGGACGTTTCCTACCGCTTCAGCCAGTGGGACCCCGATAACAGAGAAAAATACATCGGCACTCAGGAGCAGTGGGACGAGGCTCAGGGTGTAATGGCAAGAATCCTTGACCATCTTGAAATTCCTTACAAGATTGGTATCGGCGAGGCTGCCTTCTACGGACCTAAGCTTGACATCCAGATAAAGAACGTACACGGCAAGGAAGACACCCTCATCACCATTCAGGTGGATCAGATGCTGGCCGAAAAGTTCGGTATGGAATACACCGACAGCGACGGTGTTAAGAAGAACCCCTACATCATCCACAGAACCTCTATCGGTTGCTACGAGAGAACTTTGGCTCTGCTTATTGAAAAATACGCAGGCGCATTCCCCCTCTGGCTGGCTCCCGAGCAGGTTCGCATCCTTCCCATCGCCGACCGTCACCACGACTATGCTTACGAGGTGAAAAAGGCTCTTGAAGAGTTGGGTATGCGTGTAGAGGTCGACACCCGTAACGAGAAAATCGGTTACAAGATTCGTGAAGCCCGCCTTCAGAGAATACCCTATATGCTCACCGTTGGCGACAGCGAGGCCGGCACAGGCACCGTTTCTGTTCGCGGAAGAGGCGAAAAGGGTGACCTTGGCGCAATGTCTCTTGCCGAGTTTAAGGCACGCTGCGAGGAAGAAATAAAAACCAAGGCCTTAAAGCAAGCCCAGGAAATCGAATAAAATCGGGAGAATATTATGAAACGGTTGTTAGCACTCACACTTGCGACCCTTTTAATCCTTTTAAGTGTTACCGCCTGCAGTAATACCGAAAACAGTTCTGCGGATTCGGGCAGTTCTTCTGCCCCAACCTCTTCGGCTGATGACTCGGTCAAAAAGGAATACACAACCTGTACGGTAAACTTTGGTGACGTAAAGACAGGTTATATCCACCATATGAGTGGCGGAAATTATTCTATTGAAGAAGAGGATGGCTACCAGACCACAGACAATTTTTACCTTTATCTGCCCGTAGGTACGATAATCTCCTGCGAGAAGGAGTTTGGCTTTCACTGCTACAACGAGGATTTTGTTGCAAACTCCTTTTTAACAAAAGGGTGCGGTCAGACCACCGAAGGCT
>JAXJWR010000388.1:0-4298 GCA_036307905.1 Acutalibacteraceae bacterium | reverse complement strand
CTTGTGGACGGTTTAGTTATGCTCGACTGGTCTGCCGCAGGCATTGAGTGGACTGCTGATTGTTCGGGAGATGTCAGCGTTACTGTAAATGCAACTCGTATACGCACCACAGGAGATTTGGGAGGCCTTTATTTTTCCGTTTATGTTGACGGTGTTATGCAGGCTGAAGACCTTCGTATTCCCGAAGATAATTCTCAGGACAGCTGGCGTTCCAATTCAACTAATTATCCATTCCACATTACAAAGACCGGCGAAAGTCAGTTTACTATCGCTACCAATCTTGAGGCCGGTAAACACACCTTCGCTATCTATAATCAGACCGAAGCAAATATGGGTGCATTCGGTGTTAAGGCCATTACTTTAAACGGAACCTTTTTAACACCCCCCTGCCGACAAGGAAATGTTTATAGAAGTAGTGGGAGACTCTATTTCTGCTTCTCACGGTATTCTCGCAACCCAGGCTGTTGACAGAACAAAAAGAGACAATGCGCCTCTTTACGAGGACGCTACCCGTGCCTGGCCTTTCCTCGTTGCACAAAAATTGAATGCAGACTGGTCTGTAATAGCACAGTCGGGCATTACCGCCATCGACGGAATCGGCTGGGGCGGAGCTAATGATGTAAATATGCAGGATGTTTACCCTTACGAGAGATATTATTCTGATAAAACAACTCTTCACGATTTTGAAAACAGCAGAAAGCCCGATGTAATCGTTTTAGGTCTGGGTACTAACGACTGCTGGACTTGGAACGGCACCGTTGGTGTCACTCTTACCGAAGCTCAAAAGCTCGACGGTTTCAAAACAATGCTTATCCACCTTCGCGACCGTAATCCTGATGCTAAAATCATCTGGATTCACAGTATGATGACCACCGCTGCTGACAGTTATATTCAGCAGGCTGTATCTGATATGGGTGGTAGCGCTAAGGGCTATTATACTCTTGCACTTCCCACAAATATCAAGGGTGGACACGGCCATCCCGACCTTCCTTCTCAAACCACATACGCTAATCTTGTAAGCGAAAAAATAACGGCAATCTCAGACGATGTAATCGAAAAACCCGAAAACACCCTTTGGCAGACTCCTACCGAGATGCCTGACTATGAGGGAGACGGAAATGCGAAGTCACCATTTATGATTACAAATGGTACAGAACTCTTCTGGGCTGTAACCAATCCTAATAAAAATGTTTATTTCAAACTTGCTAACGACATCATTCTTAACGAAATGTCTGTAAATCTTTCCACAGGTGACGTTACCGCAACTTCAAGTTACGAGCTTAAGCAGTGGGATGTTCCTCTTGATCAATACTTTAATGGCGTTCTTGATGGAGATAACCATGTAATTAAAGGAATTTATATTGACGTAACTGCTCCGGACGGCGGTTCCACCTGGAATAAATCGGTTGCGCTTATTTCCCACACAAGCAGCGCTGTTATTAAAAATCTCGGAATTGAAAATTCCTGCATCAAGGTTAGCGGTGGCGCAACCGCAGCAGGCTTCATTGGTTCTATAGGAAATACTAATGGAAACAATGCAACTATTGAAAATTCTTATCTTGGTTCTGACGTATACATTATAGGCGATCAGGCCGGTGGTATGATTGGTTCCGGTAATGGTGTAACCCTTAAGGGCGGTATTACTAATTGTTATTCTTTGGCAACAATAAAAGTACATTCCGGTTCTTATGTTGGCGCTGTTTATGGCGGTGTGTGGAGTTGTACAAATAATACCGTTACCAACTTCTACACTACCTCCTCAAAGCTTTGGGGTAATAGACCTTCAAAAACTGTAAATGTTATAACCGGCGCTTCCGCTAAGGGCGATGCTGCAATTAACGCAAATTATGGTATCCTTGGTGATGCATTCGTACGTATAGGAAACCATTTCCCCGTACTCAAATCCTTTACCGACCTTCCCGATAATATTCCTTGGAATGGCTTTGGCGATTCTTCCTATAAGGTAGACGGTAAGGGTGATTCTGCCGAGAATCCTTATGTTATTGAAACTGCAGCACAGCTTGCTCACGTTATCTGGAATAACGGCGACGGAAAATACTATAAGCTCGCAAATAATATATATCTTAACGATGTAACCGAAGGCTGGCTAGACAGAGAAGATAACCTCGTTTGGCTTCAGCCTACCGTAGAGCAAAAATATGGTGTAAAAAACACTACATTTACGGGTCATATTGAGGGTAATGGTTTTACTGTTGAAGGTATATATATGCCTAAGGACAATCCTGCCGTTATGGCTGCACTTATTCCGGCTTTCGGAGGCGGTTCTGTGATGCATCTCGGATTAAGGAATTCACAGATTATCGGATACAATAAAACCGGTGGTTTTGTTGCCTGTATTTCTGGAGCAAGTGATGTTAAGGTGTTTGATTCGCTGTTTGCTGACGATACTGTGCATGTTGAGTTTACCGGAACCGCAGTATCAGTAACAGGCGGAGCAGGTGGAATAATAGGCTATATTTACGGTGGTTCGGCAACTAATTATACCAAAATTTCTAACTGCTACTCGTTGGCTACATTAATTGCCGGAAGAGTTCCTGCTGAACGACAGAATGGTATTGTCGGTATTGCTTGGGATGCATATTATACTGTTGAAAATTGTTATTGCGTTGGTTATAAACCCTACAACGCTACTAATTCAAACATTGTATCAAAGATAAATAACGCATATAACAATGTTTATACCGATTCAACTGTAGCACCTTCAATGGGCCCCTATACAAGACTTACCCTTGCAAATATGACAGGAAAGGGCGCCCTTGCCAATATGCCCGGCTTATCCGACGCTTATTGGTATGCTGTCGACGGAAAGACACCCTTCCTCCGCAGCTACGGTACAGCTATTGGCGATGCAAATGAGGATGGAATTTTCGAAAGACTTTCCGATGCGCTTGCTCTTCGTTTAGGTCTTGTAAATAAGACTAACGTTGGTAACGGCGACTATAATAAGGATGGAAAAGTAAACATTCTTGACCTGGTTGCACTGAATATTAAATAGTTTTTTGAACACCGCTTCGGCGGTGTTCTTTATGTTATAAATTAACTCTAAAAAGTGCTTGACAAATAGGGCGAAAGGTGGTAAAATGTTCAAGCCGCGTATTGGAGGCTTTTAAAGTTGCGCCTATCGCACGCCTTCTGTAGCGAGACTTATATTAAGGCAGGTGCCAGAAAGATGTACGCTATTATCGAAACCGGCGGAAAGCAGTATCGCGTAGAAGAAGGAGATTTCATCTATGTAGAAAAGCTCGACGCTGAGGAAAACACTGAGGTTGTTTTTGACAAGATTGTTGCTGTTAAGAAGACCGCTACCCTCAAGGTTGGTAAGCCCTTTGTTAAGGATGCCGCTGTTAAGGGAACCGTAGTTAAAAACGGTAAGGGTAAGAAGATCACCGTCTTCACCTACAAGCCCAAGAAGGGATGCGCCCGCAAGATGGGTCACAGACAGCCCTACACCAAAGTACAGATCACCGAGATCGTATAATTTTTAGTTATGACAAAAGTCAAACTGTCCAAAAACGGTTTTTCCGTAAAGGGACATTGTACTGCAGATGTTCACGACGAGGTAGGTCGTCTTGTCTGCGCTTCGGTTTCTTCCGCGGCTTATATGGCCGCTAACACGATTACCGAGGTTGTGAAAGATAAAGCCGACATAAAGGTTAACGATGGCGAAATGCTTTTAAATGTCGTCTCTCCTTCTAAAGAAACTCTTATAGTCCTCGAAGGTTTTAAAATTCATATTCTGCAGCTTAGCGAGCAGTATCCAAACTGCATCAAAGTAATTTCGGAGGTGTAAATATGTTAAAGATTAACATTCAGTTATTCGCCCATAAAAAAGGTATGGGTTCTACCAAGAACGGACGTGATAGTGAAGCTAAACGCCTTGGCGTAAAGCGTGCTGACGGTCAGTTTGTTCTCGCTGGTAACATTCTCGTTCGCCAGAGAGGAACCAAAATCCATCCCGGCAACAATGTCGGCATCGGTTCTGACGACACTTTATTTGCTCTTATCGACGGTAAAGTTAAGTTCGAGCGTGTAGGACGCGACCGTAAGCAGGTTAGCATCTACGCTGTTGAGCAGTAAAATCGACCTTTAAAGCTCGGCATCGCCGGGCTTTATTTCTTATTATTTGTTTGCTAATGTACATAATATTACGGAGGTGACATTATGTTTGTTGATATAGCTAAAATCCATCTGAAAGCAGGTGACGGCGGAAACGGAGCCGTTTCTTTTCGTCGTGAAAAGTATGTTGCTGCAGGCGGTCCCGATGGTGGTGACGGTGG
>JAXJWR010000387.1:0-1030 GCA_036307905.1 Acutalibacteraceae bacterium | reverse complement strand
TTTTTCCACCTCTCCGAAAAGGTCGAACTGCACCGTACAGTCCTCCGAGCAAAGGTCAAAGGCGCAAATTCCAACGCTTCTTACCTTGAAGGGCTCCTCCATATCGGCGCAAAAAAGTTTCATCGCCTCTTTAATAAGGGTCTGGGCCGAAGCGGAGGGGGAGGGTAGCGCTGTTTGGCGGGTAAAGGTGTTAAGATTGCTGTCTCTCACCGAAATGCCTATTTTTTGTGTCCGAAGCCCCTGGTCCCGAAGTCGCCTTGCCACCGATTCGGCCAAAACGGTAAAGGTGAGCTTTACGTCCCCGTAATTCACCAAATCTCTGGGGGCGGTTACGGCATTTCCTACCGATTTTACCCCCCGCTCACAGCATATGTCTCTTACAGGGCTGTTTTCCAGCCCTGCCGCAAAGGCGTAAAGCATATAACCGTTTTTACCTAAAAAAGAGCAAAGTTCGTCGGGTCCTGCCGCCGCAATATCTCCTATGGTAAATATACCCCTCGCTCTGAGCTTCCTTTCGGTAGCGGGGCCGACGTAAAGCAGATCGCGGCAGGGAAGTGGGAAAACCCTTTCTTTAAAATTTTCTTTCGAGAAAACCGTTACCGCATCCGGCTTTTTATAATCGGAGCCCAGCTTTGAAAAAATCTTGTTCCAGGAAACGCCGATGGATACTGTAATGCCAAGTTCGAAATTTATCCGCTCCCTTATGGTGTGGGCAAGCTTTTCGCCTTCGTAAATATCCTTTACGTTGTCGGTAACGTCCAGCCAGCTTTCGTCCAGTCCGAAGGACTCCACCTTGTCGGTATAATCCTTGCATATGTTTTTTACCAGCCCCGAAAATCTTACATAAAGGGGATAGTTCGGGGGCACTACAATCAGATTTGGGCATTTCCCCATCGCCTGCCAGATAGGCTCGGCGGTCTTAACACCGTATTCTGCGGCGATAGCGTTTGCAGTAAGAATAATGCCGTGGCGACGTTCTGCACTGCCGCCCACTGCTACGGGACATTCCCTTATTTCGGGACGGTGCAGG
>JAXJWR010000386.1:0-3915 GCA_036307905.1 Acutalibacteraceae bacterium | reverse complement strand
GTAAAGGGAGCTGGATTTTTGCGAAGCAAAAAGACTGAGGGATTGACGAAGGGACTTGCGATTTAATAAATACTCAATTTGAGGCAAAAGTCAATTTTGTGCGTCAATCCTCCCGCCACCAAAGGTGGCCCTCCCTCCTTTACACAAGGAGGGCTTGCGGATACCGAGATATTTTAGCTTTAGATATACGTTAATATATTCAGCATAGGCCCTTCAATTATTTCTTTTTAGCCTTTGGATAGGGTTCCTTTTGGTCGGTTCTTCCCGCAAGATAGTCCATACTGGTGTCCAATGCATCGGCCACCTTAATACATTGCTCAAAGCTTAAATATCTTTTTCCGTTTTCAATTTTGGAATAATCACTTTGGTCTATTCCTGTAAGCATTTGCATTTTCACCTGTGTATAACCACGTTCTTTTCGAAGTTCTTTTAATCTTGTCATAATATCACCCACTAATATTATGGCTGTTTGACCTATTGACATTAGGGTGAAATTGACCTATAATGTGTAATAGGAGGTGTTTTTATGGCAGATTATAAACAAATGTATTTAACTCTGCTGGATGCAACTGAAAAAGCTATAAACGAACTTGTTTCGGCCCAGCGTGCTTGTGAAGAGCTTTATGTTCTCTCTACCGAAGAGGAAGAAAAAGCTGATAAAGCAAAAAACTTTAAACTTGTAGATAACAAAAAAGGCTCCCTTGTGTAAAGGGAGCTGGATTTTTGCGAAGCAAAAAGACTGAGGGATTGACGAAGGGACTTTAGGCATCTGTTACTCTTATTACTCACGCGAAGCGCTACTCACGCCGCAGTCGTTACTCTATCCTATCGCCTTCGAAAGGGCTTTTGCCAAGGGAAGGGCAAGAATAAACCCTGCGATAATTTCTACAAGACCGTTTATTCCAACGAAAAGCAGAATAAAGGTAACTACGTTTGTACTGCCCAGCAGGGAAGCGAAGCCTTGGATATACTCGGTGCCGTAGAAGAAGGCGCAGAGGGTGCTCATAAAGAAAAGCGTATTGAAAACGGGCGCCAACACCGAGCCTACTGCCATAGACCAAATGTTGTTTTTGCTAAGCTTTCCTACCGCCTTTACCGCAAGACCTGCCAGCCAACCGGCAAGAATTCGGGTTGGGACGCAGACCATAAAGGTGTAAAACGGGTTCATTCCCAGCAGCGCGGCGCCGAAGGGAGAATATCCGAAGCACTGAATAAAGCTTACTACTCCGAAAACGCCGCCCAGAATTGCTCCTGCAGAGGGGCCGTAAAGACAGGCTCCCACCGCAACGGGCACCATTGATAGGGTGATTTCAAGCCCCAGGGTACGAACCGGCAGGAAGGAAATTACGCAGACAAGGGCCGTAAAGAGCCCCAATACTGCCAGTCTTTTGGTTTTTTGTGTGTTTGTTTTTTTCATAAAATTACCTCCGATACTGCTCACTTTGGATGCAGTTCATAAATAATATTTTTATCACCCGCCTTTGGGCGGAAGGATAAACCGTGTATTAGGGATAAGGGGTGTCGCCAAGCGACACAGAGGCAAAACTACATTTTGCAGGGGCGGCTTTGCCGCAGTATACTGTGCCGTAAGGCACCCCTGTTTGCGTTAGCAAACCCCTTTTTCTTATCCCTATGATTTATTGCGATAGTTTTGTTATCATTGCATTAAGCATTTTGCTTATTTCTTCACAAAGCAGAACCGCTTTTTGTATCTGCTTATCAGTAAAATAATTAAGCTCGTTACATATTATAAGCTGAGTCCAAACTTCGGAAATTGAGCCTCTGGCAATACCCAAAAAATTTATATATTCTTTCTTAGTGTTTCGAGAATTACCTTCCGCTATGTTTGATGGTACGGATATGACAGCTCTTCTTATTTGCGAAGATAAATCAAACTTTTCCTCATTTGGAAGTTGTTTTGTTAAGCTGTAAACCTCTTTAACAAGGTCTATTGCTTTTTGCCAAACTATTAGGTCTTTAAAGAAAATATTTCCCATTATGTTAATCGCTTTTTTAAAATCTCACTGTGCGAAGCACCCCTGTTTGCGAAGCAAACCCCTAATTTCTTATCCCTTATTTAGTTGTTTTTCTCGTAAATAAGACGAAGTCCGTCTAGAAGCAGGTTTTCATTATAGATTATATCGTTTTTACAGAAGGTGATTATCTCTTTTGAAAGGCCGCCTGTGGCAACCACCGTAGCGGTTTCGCCCAGTTCCTCTTCAATTCGGTCGATAATTCCGTCCAGCATAGCGGCTGTTCCCAGCACAATGCCCGACTGCATACAGTCAACCGTATTTTTACCGATAACCGATTTGGGAGAGTTTATTCCGATTGCAGGCAAAGCCGCCGTTCCTTCGGCAAGGGCGCGAAGGGTCATTCGAACTCCTGCTCCGATGGTTCCGCCCAGAAAGGCTCCCGTTCTGTCGAGAACCGAAATGGTGGTGGCTGTTCCCATATCTATTATTATACAGGGCATTGTATATTCGTGAAGAGCCCCCACCGCACCTGCTGCCAGGTCGGCACCTAACTGTGCGGGGTTATCTATTTTAATATTAAGACCGGTTTTTACCCCCGGGCCCAGCATAAGGGGAACAATATCGCAAAGAAGGGCCACCGCCGAGGAAACCGCAGCCCCCACAGAGGGCACTACCGAGGAAATTATACAGTCCTCTACCATAGAAGCGTCATGCCCGTGAAGGGAAAGGACGTCCTTAATGTCGATAGCATACTCGTCGGCAGTTTTTCGGGTGTCGGTAGCAAGACGGGCGGTAGTCTGAAGCACCTCGTCGCTGAAAAGGCCCAAGGTAATATTGGTATTTCCGATATCGATTGCAAGCAGCATAAGATCACCTCAAATGTTAGTGTCTGTATTTATTATATACATTTTCACAAAATAGTAAAGCATTTCCTTTTGTCAACTTCAGTTTACAACGAAATGTAAATTTAAATTGTCAGTTTATTGAATTTTTTTAATAAGTATGATAAAATAAATTTGTAAACTAATTTTAGGAGAGATTTTATGATAAATTTCGGAACAGGTGGCTGGCGCGCCATCATTGGAGAAGATTTTGTTTGCGAGAATATACGCAAGGTTGCCGCAGGCATTGCCACCCTTGCCCGCACCGAAAACAAAACCGACAAGCCCATAATTGTGGGTTACGACCGTCGCTTTTTGTCCGACAGCGCTGCAAAATGGGTTGCCGAGGTTCTGGCAGCAGAAGGCTTTACGGTATGGTTTATGAACCGTTCTGCCCCCACCCCTCTGGTTATGCACACCGTTTTAAAGAAAGGTCTTTTTTACGGAATCGAAATAACCACATCCCACAACCCTGCCGAATATAACGGAATTAAGCTTATTGTGGAGGAAGGCCGCGACGCCCCCGTTGAAACCACCTCACTTTTAGAGGACTTTATCAGCAAGCAGGAAGCTGTTAAATTTATTCCCTTCGACGAAGCAGTTAAGGAAGGCAAGATTGTATTCCTTAAAAACCCCTTTAACGATTTTCTCGACGATATTATGAATCTTTTGGATATGAAGGCCCTCCGCGAGAGGGGACTTCGCGTGCTGTTCGATTCCATGCACGGCTCGGGCGCATATCCCCTTTTAACCATTTTCTATACCGCCCGCTGCACCATCGACACCATAAACAGCAATAAGGACGCATATTTCGGCGGTCTTATGCCTGCCCCCAGCGAACAGAGTCTTGCCGCACTCCGCCACAGGGTTGTACGTGAGGGCTATCACCTTGGTATCGCTATGGACGGCGACGGCGACCGTCTTGGAATTATCGACAAAAACGGCCGATATATAAGCGCCAACGAAATCCTTTGTATGCTTTACTACTACCTTGTAAAGTATAAGGGCTGGAAGGGCGGCGTGGTAAGAAATCTTGCCACCACCCATATGCTCGACCG
>JAXJWR010000385.1:0-2595 GCA_036307905.1 Acutalibacteraceae bacterium | reverse complement strand
AGCCTGAGGGTTCCTTCCTCGGCTCCACCTATATATTTAGATACCAAATCCAGCTGGGTTACGGGAACGTAAAGCAGGTCACCCTTTGCGTATTTGATTTTTATATAATCCTTGGTTACTCCGCCTGCGGTAATACGGTTTATACCGTCGAAAATGCCGATACCGTGAGAGGCATGAACCACGTAGTCGCCATACTTCAGCTCTTCAATGGAATTATATCCGTTTTTGTTTTTCCGCCTTATTTTAGAAGGCTTTACATCCCCCGAAATGTGACGATGGGTTACAAAAACAAATTTAAGCTCGGGTATTTCGAAGCCTGAGGAGAGGCCACCTACCGTAACCACTGCGCCACGTGAAGGCAGACCCTTTATATCCTTTAAAAACATTGTGTTATAGCCTGCGGCATTAAGGTCGGAATCCAGAATCTGCGCCGCCTTTTCGCTTCCTGCGGCCACTACCACAGTACCGCCCACCGACAAGGTATAATGCACGTCCTCTTTGAGTACGGTTATATCTCCGCTCCAGGGAGAGTTGCGTTTAAAGTCGAAGGGAATCAGGGATTTAAGTCCGAAGGGTATGGAGGAG
Organism: Acutalibacteraceae bacterium; assembly: GCA_036307905.1. Taxonomy (GTDB): domain Bacteria; phylum Bacillota; class Clostridia; order Oscillospirales; family Acutalibacteraceae; genus SFWF01. The sequence goes on along the minus strand of JAXJWR010000385.1, from coordinate 2,010 downwards.
GGCATAAAATTATCCAGTAGTACACCCTGCGAAATAACCGACATAAGGTCGGCTTCGTCGATATAAAGTGCGGCTGTAGCCGCCGACAAAAATCCCTCTTCCAAATAGGTTTTAATATCCTCCTCGCGACGGAAGGCAAGATTTTTAATGCGCTCCCTTACAGCCACCGTTTCGCTGGTGACAACAAGGGGGTCGTCCAGATAGTCAAACACGGTTGTTCCCTCGCAGAAAAGGGGAATATAACGGTCGAGAGAGAAGGAAACACCTGCACGCAGGGCATCTATATCTGCCCGTATTACGGCACGTTGTTTATCGGTCAGTCTTTTGCCCGAAGCAAGATAGTCCTCCAGTTTCTTTAAAAGCAGGTCGGGAGGACAAACCGATTCGCCTGCAGGAACCAGTTTTATGGATTCCAGATTGTCCTGTCGGCGCTGGGTTACGGTATCGAAGGAGGAGATAGAGTCGATTTCGTCACCCCAGAACTCAATTCGACAGGGATTATCGCTACCCGGCGAAAAAATATCGAGAATTCCGCCGCGAAGGGCAAACTGTCCCGTACCCTCCACCAGCTCGCAACGGGTGTATCCTGCGGATATGAGGGTGGCGGCAAGCTCGGATATTTCGGCGGTATCGCCCACCGAGAGGGTAAATATGCTTTTTTTCATAAATTCTACCGAAGGGGTGTACTGTGTAGCCGCTTCGGCAGAAATACACAGCAGATCAAAAGCCCCATCCAAAAGTGAGGATAGGGTGTCTATTCTTTTATGTTCGTATTCTTTTGATACGGCTGTGACGTTGCCTACAAACAGGTCACGGGAGGGCATCACAATGGCCTTTATGCCAAGGACCGAAAGGTCGTCGGCCAGTCTTACTGCATCGGCTTCATCGGGGGTTATAAGCACCGCTTTTTGCCCGGTATCGCTGATGAGCGCCGAAAGTATAAGGGCCTTGTGAATATCCGAAAGACCGTTTGCCTCGATAGGCAACTCCTTTGCCATAACCGCGTTTATCAGGGCTTTATACCCTTTTGTTCGCGCTATGACCGAGTTTAAAAATTGCATATTTCCTCCGGGTGGCGTCTCGAGGACGCTGCGCCCTACAAAATTATTTTGAATATTTATTCATTGCGGAATCGATTCCACGGGCGAGGATTTCGTTTACGGCTTTTACGGTGTTTTCAAGGGCCGTGTCAACCTTTTCTTTATCTTCGGGGCTGAATTTGCCCAGCACCCAATCCTTAAGGTCGTATTCGGGATGAGGCTTTGCCCCAACACCGATTTTTATGCGGGGAAAATCCTCGCTTCCCAGCAGGGCGATTATATCCTTTATGCCGTTGTGACCGCCTGCACTTCCCTTGCGGCGAATGCGGATAAGGCCCGGGGCTAAGGAAATATCGTCGTACATAACCAAAATATTCTCGGGAGCAATTTTATAGAATCTTGCGGCCTCGCTTACGGCGGCGCCGGAGTTATTCATATAGGTTTGTGGTTTCAGGAGAAGAACCCTCTTTTTGCCGATGACGGCATCCCCCATATAAGCGCTGAACTTTACCTTTTTACAGTCACACTCATACTTTTCGCAGAGAGCGTCCATAGCCATAAAGCCTACGTTGTGGCGTGTTTTTTCGTATTCCAGCCCGGGATTTCCAAGGCCGACAATCATCATATCGAAGCCTGTATTCGAAAAGCTTTTCCTTAAATTTTTAAACATTTTATCACCGCTTTTTATATTAGCACAAAAAAACCGTTTATTCAAGTTAATTCGAAAAGGGTTTTTCTTGACATTTTTCCTCTTTAGTAATATTATATATGTGTAAAAGCGTTGACGGGGACAGTAGCCCTATCGGTTTATAAAGAGAGTGCGGGTCATCGGCTGAAAGCCTGCATATAAAGCGGTTTGTGTGAACACCACCTCGGAGCGTCTGCCGAAATAAGGCAGAACGGACGTCCTCCGTTAAAGGGACCAAGAGAGGCACATATTCTGTGCAATGCGGGTGGAACCGCGGAGTTT
>JAXJWR010000384.1:0-1871 GCA_036307905.1 Acutalibacteraceae bacterium | reverse complement strand
TGAAGGCAGTAACCGATACAAACAGAATAACGACCGATAACATAATTATCAGTATTCTGTTAAGCATCAATTTTGTTGCTTTTTTGGTCATAATTCTACCTCCATCTGTGTTTTCGGCTAAAACATTACAAAATTTTAACCGACTTTAAAATGCGGGAAACGAGAGCCCTAAAAAGAGCTCTCGTATTTCACTTGTACATTAAATATATTCTCACGCTGAAAAACTATTCTTTTTCGGCGGTGAGTATGTTACCGTTTGCGTCAACGGCTTTATTGGTATCGTTTACACGAATATAAACAATCTGACTTTTGTCCATTTTCTTCATACCAAGAGCCTGGGCGGCTTCTTCGATGTTTTTATAGGACATCATATGTTCAAATTCCATATTTACGCGGGTTTCTTCGCCGCTAAGGGATGCAAGCTCGGTTTTAGCATCAAGAATTTGCGAGTTAACCTCACTTATCTCTACGCGAAGTGCTATTCCCGCACATATCATTGCAACGAGAAGCGCTCCAACCATAACTATAGACGCAACACGAGAAACCTGCTTTCCTGCCGCTTTGCGACGGGACTTATTTATTTTACGCTTAGGCATTTTAACTATATCAGCGTGCACTTCGTTCTCGACCTTGGGCATAAAAAGGTCGAAATCATATGCCAACGAATCATTATAATACTTTGCGTTATTCATTATATTTCCCCTCTGTTATACTGTCATATTTTTTCAATCACTCTGAGTTTTGCACTTCTGCTTCGCTGATTGATAAGTAATTCTTCTTCCGATGCCGTAATCGGCTTATTTGTTATGAGTTTTCCTTCCGGTTTTCTTCCGCAAACACATATCGGGATATCGGGCGGACAAACACATCCTGTGGACAATTCTTTGAATTTTTGTTTAACTATTCTGTCCTCTAACGAATGAAAGGTAATTATTGCAAGACGTCCGCCGGGTTTTAGACAACTCCAAGCGGCCTGTATTCCGTCCGTTAGGGCTCCAAGTTCGTCGTTTACCGCAATTCTTAAGGCTTGAAAGCTTTTTCTGGAAGGATTCCCCTGTCTTCTTACCACGGCAGGAACTGCAGAAGCGATGATTTCTGCAAGGCGACCCGTAGTAGTTATTGGAGACCGATTTCTTTCTTCGCAAATTTTAAGAGCAATTTTATATGCGAACTTTTCTTCTCCGAAGTCGCGTAGGATTCGGGTGAGTTCGGGAACGTCAAGACTATTTACCAAATCCGCAGCAGTGGGACCTTCTTTGCTCATTCTCATATCAAGAGCAGCATCATCGTGAAAGGAAAAGCCTCTTTCTCTATTATCAAGCTGAAAGGAGGAAACTCCAATATCCAACATAATTCCGTCTACCAGGTCAATTCCAAGTCCGTCCAGCGCATCGCGCATATGACGAAAATTCGTTTTAACCACAACAGCAGGTAGGCCATTAAGTCTTTCGGTAGCGGTTTTTACAGCATCAGGATCCTGGTCAAGTGCCACAAGGCGTCCTGATGAAAGGCGTTTTGCAATCTCGCAGGAATGTCCTGCTCCACCTGCGGTTCCGTCTACATATATGCCGTCAGGCTTAATGCTAAGCCCTTCCAGGGTTTCTCTGAGCAAAACAGGAATATGTTTAAAATCCATATTATTCACCAAAGCTGAAGCCCAGCTCGTCGATAATGGGAGCAAAGCTTTGAACAGTGAAATTTTCCTGCTCGCCCTGCCAGTTCTCGGGACTCCAGATTTCAATATTGCTTCTCATACCTACGATATGCGCCTCGGTTTCAATTCCGGCAAAAGCACGAAGCTCGACAGGAAGAAGAACTCGGCCCGAAGCATCCAGCTCTGCAAATACTGCGCTGTTGGAAAGGAAACGGTA
>JAXJWR010000383.1:0-2712 GCA_036307905.1 Acutalibacteraceae bacterium | reverse complement strand
TTGGGGGAAAGATAGGTTTGCGGCTCGTCATCCTCGGGGATGCAGTAGCCTGCGACCTCATAAAGGTCGGTATGCTTTTTAAAACTTTCGATGTTTTGTTTTGCGTGGTCGTGTCCTATTCCGATAAAGGCAATTTTTATTTTATTCATCTAAAAGACTCCAATCGAACTGAACTGTGGGGAAATTCTTTTCGTTTATAAGACGGGTATAGACCTCATATGCTTCCTTCGGACTGTGGAATTCGGGTGCAAGGTCGCTCATAACAAGTCTGCCGCCGCGAATAAGCCCGAAATAGGTATTTATCTCGTCGGCTTCTGTCCACCAGCCCCTGCTGCTTTCGAATTTCGGGCGAGCCATAGTGTGGGCTCCCACAAAGGTGACACCCTTTGCATGTACCTTATTGTAATAATCAATGGTAAAATTAGAATTGCGGGTGCAACCGAGAAGGGCAACCCTACCGTAACGTGCAAGTGCATCAAGGGCATTATCCAGCCCTGCGCCAAGACCGGTTACCTCTATACAGACATTTGCACCGCCGTTTGTTACCTCTTTAACATTTTTTGCAAAGTCGGAATCGCGGGGGTCAAAGGCAAAGTCTGCACCAAAGGCAAGGGCCTTCTCCCGTTTTTCGGGAACAAGGTCGACGGCTATTATAGGATATGCTCCTGCCGCGCGGAGTAGCTTTACGGCCATCATACCGAGAATTCCGAGACCCATTACCATTGCGGATTCGCCCAATTCTAAATTGCACTTTCTGATAGCGGCCATAGGAAAGGTGGAGATAAGGGCAAAGGCGGCATCGGACATAGAAACACCCTCGGGTATTTTATAGACACTTTTCTCGTTTACTACCGATATCATATCGTGTCTGCCCCAGGTAACGATTACCTTATCGCCAACCGAAACTCGGGTAACGTTTTTGCCCGTTTCGATTACGGTACCTGACGCACTATAACCTACTCTGCGGGGAAAAACCACCGATTTTGGAATAACTCCCGCCGAAATGTTAAGCTCTCCTACAAGGTTTGCACGCTCGGTTCCTGCGGAGATTGTGGAATAATGAAGTTTTACCGCAACGTCGTTATCGCCCGGTTTTTTTACAGGCTCTTCAATAAGTTCTGCTTTGTCTTTTTCTGTAAATACGATACATTTATTCATATAGTATCACCTCGTTTTTTATTGTAAGCACTTGCAGTTTTTACCACAATATGTTATTCTGTAAAAAAAGGGCACTATTCTGCAAAGGCGGTGTTTATATGGACAATCTAAGTTTTACTCGCGAGTTCTTTTTTACCCAGTATGAGCGAAAAAACGACTATCATTCCGATATTCGCACAGGAGCGCCCATGCACTTTTTCGGTTATATTCTGAACGGACACGCCCATTTTGAGTCTGAAACCGAAAGTTTTGATATAAAGGAAGGTGAGCTGGTTTATATCCCCAATCACCTCCCCTACCATTCCTATTGGTACGGCAGTCCCACGGTTAGGTTTATATCTTTAGGCTTCGGTTGTTTCCCTGATACCTCAGCCAAACGTTATCGCCTACAAAAGATAGAGCTTGACGAGAAGGTGGAGACTCTGATTCGAGCGGTGCCGCTGAACACCAAAATCGGTTGCAAGGAGGTTGCCGCACTTTACGCCCTTCTTGACCGTTTACTCCCCCATATGACCTATACCGTTAAAAAGCCTACCGACGGAATTGTGGATAAGGCCCGCAGAATTATGAAAAGCGAACCGAGTCTAAGCATCGGAGAGGTGGCAAAGAGATGCGGCGTGAGCGAATCGGGACTTTATGCCGCCTTTAGAAAAACAGGCACCACCCCCGTGGATGCTCGACAGCAAATGCTTTGCGAGCGGGCTGTTACTCTGCTTATTTCCACCAATATGACCGTTGAATACATATCCGACACACTGGGCTTTTCCACCCCGGCATACTTCAGGCGGGTTCTTAAAAAGCATTTTGGCAAGACGCCTAAAGAAATTAGAAAAAGCCTTCCCGTATAAAAGAAAACACCGCTCAAGAATGAGCAGGGTTGCTAAGGACAGTTATGTTTTATTAGGAACGCTGAGCATTGCGAAGGGCAAGAGAATTGAGAGAAGTTTCGACTTCTCTCTTTTTTCTTGCCCTTTTTCTGTTTATAGCGGTACATTCGACTATTAAACCGCCTTTGAGTACAATTATGGTAGAACATCAAAGGAGGTAACAATATGGGTAAATTTATAGAAGAATTTTACTACGGCAACATTGATCCGCAGGCACGAAGCACCAAGCAGAACAAAGCCGTACAAAAGCAAATGGAAGTGCTGATGCTCAATGAGGAATTTCTGACCGAAGCACTATCCGGCGAAAACAAGAAAAAGTTTCTCGATTTCGTTAATGCGTGGAGCGTGGTAAACGGCGAATCTAACCTTGATAGCTTTATGATGGGTTTTCGGTTAGGAGCAAACTTTGCATACGATACCTTCGTTGCAACCGATACCCCGTTTCAAGACTTGCTGAAGGAGTGACCGATATGCGTGATAAGAAGTATTACATAGCACTTGATGATTTTGAGCGCAGGGTGGTTGTGAACTGCCTGAATGAGATGAGAAACAATCTTATTGCTAACGGTAAGTACACTGATGCGGTGGATGAGGTTCTGCTGAAAATCATTGTTGCAAAGCAGAAGAAATTCAAAGTGATCTATAAGGAGGCGTGATTATGGAAAAG
>JAXJWR010000382.1:0-1624 GCA_036307905.1 Acutalibacteraceae bacterium | reverse complement strand
TTTGATGATTTAATCATATCAGAAATATCTGCTTCTGAATTGTTGAAGTTAGTGCAAGATTTACCTAATAGTTTACGGGCTGTTTTTAATCTTTTTGCAATAGAAGGTTATTCTCATAAAGAGGTCGCAAAGATGATGGATATTTCTGAAAGTACTTCTCGTTCTCAATATGTAAGAGCGAAACAATTATTGCAGAGTAGAATAAATGAATTGTATGGATTGGAAAGAGTATGAAAAAGAAAGAAAGAGATACATTTGAAGAATTATTCCAATCAAAATTAATGCATTTGGAAGTGGATACGGAAAGAGATGATTGGCATTTGATTGCTGAACATTTGCCAGAAAAAAAGATATCTTTTCGAAAATATTTATATTGGGGAACGTCAGTTGCTGCTGCGGCATTACTGTTGTTTGTTATAGGAACTTTGTTTATTTCTTTACCTGTAGAATCCACACAGCCTGCACGGTCTACGTCGGTGTCGAAGATAACTCCGAAATCTGCTCCGCTTTCCAGCACGGCTGCGGTAATGCTTTGCATAGCGATTTTATCCTCGGGGTTGGGGATGTGTCCGGGGAACATTCCGTCGGGGTCAAGATAGCGGCTTCCGTCGGTGTTGGCGCCCAAGGGAGCAAGCACGTCACGGGCATAGAATCCGCCCACGCCGTTTCCTGCATCTACCACGATATGGTAGCCCTTAAGGGGTAGCTCCTCCTCGGTTTTGCCGATGGCTGAGCATATCATTTTACGAAGGCCTGCGGCATACTGTGACATATAGTCTACGGTTTCGAGAACTGCTCCTTCAAAGCTGCCGAAGTTTCCTTCTTCGGCACGGGTGATTATCTCGGAAAGCTCGGCCCCCTCGAGTCCGCCGCCTGCGGTAAAGAATTTAAGTCCGTTACGGTCGGCAGGATGGTGGCTTGCGGTTATCTGAACGGCACCGTCGGTATGAAGGTCAACGGTGGTCATAAACATAGCAGGGGTAGACGCCAGACCACAGTCGATTATATGTACGCCCAGACCTTTAAGTGCGGAAATTACTGCCGCAGATATACGGTCGGCCGAAATTCGTGAATCGTGTCCGACGGCGATTTTAAGGCTGTTTACAGGCTTATCGATTTTAGACGAAAGCCAGAGAGCGAAAGCGCAGGTAATGTTTATAACTGCGTCGTCGGTGAGGTTTACGGATTTTCCGAACACATCGGAGGCTACTCCTCGCACGTCGGTTCCGCTTTTAAGTTCCTTTAAATTCATATAAAATTCCTCTTTCTTTTATCTGCCGAATAAATATCCAGCGGCTAAAAAGCCGATAATAATAAGCAGGATGGCAACGGCCGTTAAAAAGGCAGATTTAAAAAATATTTTTACACTTTCTTTGTTTTTTTCCTTCATAAGCACACCTCAAAAAAAGTGTGCGCAAATTTTGGCAAAACTATTCATTTTCCCTATTTGGAGGCGCTATGACCTTTACAGCACTAAAAAACGACAAACTGAAAATTTCACTAAACGGCGATGAGACCCTGCGTTTTTTTGGAGGCGCCGACAGCATCGACCAAAATGACCCTACAACCCGACTGGCCATCAAGCTACTGTTTAAAAAGGCACTTTTAAATTGCAATTTCAGGC
>JAXJWR010000381.1:0-4407 GCA_036307905.1 Acutalibacteraceae bacterium | reverse complement strand
TATGAAAAACTTTAAGTATATCCTTTTCGACCTCGACGGCACCATTACCGACCCGGGCGAGGGAATAACCAATTCGGTTGCCTATTCTCTTAAAAGCTACGGAATATACGTAGAGGACAAATCACAGCTTTATCCCTTTATCGGCCCGCCCCTTTATGCATCTTATATGAAGTATTACGGTTTTTCAAAGGATAGGGCGCTGGAGGCGGTAGAACGCTATCGCGAGTATTATTCCGAAAAGGGCGTTTTCGAGTGTACTCTTTATGCGGGTATTAAAGAACTGATGCAAAAGCTCTCGTCCTCGGGCAAGAAGGTGATTATTGCCACCTCCAAGCCGGAGTATTTTGCCAAAATGATTTTAGAGCATTTCGGTCTTACAGATTATATTGCCTTAGTTTCAGGTGCCACCCTTGACAGTCATAGGGTAGAAAAAGCAGATATAATTAAATTTGCTTTCGATGCTCTCGGTATAACTGAACCTGAAAAAGCTGTAATGATAGGGGATAGGGAGTTCGATATTCTTGGTGCCAAGGCAAACGGTATATCATCGGTAGGTGTGACCTACGGCTACGGCTCCGAGCAGGAGCTTCAAAATGCAGGAGCAGATTTTATCTGCCAAGGGGTAGAAGATATAGAAAAACTCTTGTTGTAGCTTGCAAAATTGTAGAAACCGACGAAATTTTATTTTCGTCGTTTTTTTTGTTTACAATGCACATAAAAAGTGCTATAAATTTATGGTAATAATCTAAAGAAAAGAAGTGTAACGGAGAATGAGCAAGTGTTACATAAAACCGAAACTGTTTTCGGTTATGAAAAACTACACAAAAGCACAGTTCGTTAAAGACCTTACCGCAGGCATTATAGTTGCAATAATAGCCCTGCCCCTATCCATTGCCCTGGCGTTGGCATCGGGTGTAGAGCCTGCCGCCGGTGTTTATACCGCTATTGCCGCAGGCTTTATATGCGCTCTTCTGGGCGGCAGCCGTGTGCAGATAGCAGGTCCCACCGCCGCTTTTGCCACCATCGTGGCAGGCATAGTTGCAAGCAAGGGGATGGGTGGCCTTTTCCTCGCTACCATAATGGCAGGAATTATCCTTATTATATTAGGCCTTTGCAAAATGGGAACCCTTATCAAGTTTATTCCCTATACCATAACTACGGGATTCACCTCGGGTATAGCAGTTACTATCCTTGTGGGTCAGATTAAAGACTTTTTAGGTCTCACCTATGCCGAGGGTGTAAAGCCCATAGAAACCTTCGAAAAAATTGATGCAAATATAAATGCTATAGGTACTTTCTCCTGGCAGGCCCTTTTGGTTGGTGCCGTTTGCCTTGCAATACTTATATTCTATCCAAAGGTAGAAAAGCGTGTTCCCGCCTCCCTTATTGCCGTAGTGGTGGGTGCGCTTATGGTAAAATTTATCCCCGGAATGGATGCAGGTGTATACACCATAGGCGACCTTTATACCATTCCTAAAGGACTTCCTTCCGTTTCCTTTGAGGGAATTGATTTCAGTATCGGCGGCATAGCATCCATCTTGCCCGATGCCTTTACAATAGCCATCCTTGCCGCAATAGAATCTTTGCTTTCCTGCGTGGTTGCCGATAGTATGGTAAACTCTCGTCACAATTCCAATGCAGAACTTGTGGCACAGGGAATGGGTAATATAGCTTCGGTGCTGTTTGGTGGAATCCCCGCAACGGGAGCTATCGCCCGTACCGCCGCCAACGCCAAAAACGGGGGAAGAACCCCGATTGCAGGAATGGTTCATGCCGTAGTTCTGCTTCTGGTAATTCTCTTCCTGATGCCCTATGCCGAGCTTATCCCTATGCCTGCCATTGCGGCTATTCTCTTTGTGGTAGCCTATAATATGAGCGAATGGCGTAAGTTCGTACGCATAATAAAGAGTGCCCCCAAAAGCGATATAATTGTAATGGTAATCACCTTTGGCCTTACGGTAGTGTTCGACCTTGTTGTTGCAATCGAAGTAGGAATGGTGCTGGCTGCAATGCTCTTTATGAAGCGCATGAGCGAGGAAACCGCCGTTACAGGCTGGAAGTATATCGACCACGAAAACGACCCCGACAGTATCGACCTTCGCGAGGTTCCCAAAAACGTGCGTGTATACGAAATCAGCGGACCTATGTTCTTTGGTGCGGCCGATAAAATACTCGACATAAAGCTTAAGGACTATACCCATTGCCTTATTCTGCGTATGCGTGCCGTTCCCGCCTTGGATGCCACCGCCCTTAACGCTCTGGAGCGCATATATGAAAAATGCCAAAAACACGGCGTTACCCTTATTCTCTCCCATGTAAATGAGCAACCCCTGCACGTTATGCAAAAATCAGGATTTTACGATATGGTCGGAGCCGAAAATTTCTGCGAGCATATCGACGATGCTTTGGAAAAAGGCGCAAAACTGTAAAAAGAACGGCTGAGTTATCTCAGCCGTTTTTTTGGTGCAATTATCTGATTATGGTCTGTATTCCTTCAACAAAATCTCCCACAGCCTTTACCGCCTTGGCAGAGCCCTTTTGAACGTGATGCTTTTTGCCCGACATAAGCATTCTTCCTGCCATAGAAAGAGCGGCGCCGGCCGCCATACCTATCATTGCACCCTTCGCAAAACCCTTTGCGTCTTTCATCAAAAATCCCTCACTTTCCGATATTAGTGTTACCGAAAAGTGAGGGATTTATTTTTGAAAAATATTCAAAAATTTTATCTTATCTGACCGTTTCCGCAGATAATATATTTATAAGAGGTTATCTCGCCAAGACCCATAGGACCTCTTGCGTGAAGCTTTTGGGTAGAAATTCCGATTTCTGCCCCTAAACCAAATTCTCCGCCGTCGGTAAATCGTGTGGAAGCATTAACGTAAACAGCCGCGCTGTCCACCGCCGCCGTAAAATAATTTGCGTTTTCGGCATTTTCGGTAATGATTACCTCGCTGTGGTGGGTAGAATACTCTCCTATATGCTCTACTGCCTCGTAAATATCATTTACAACTTTTGCAGAAATAGTATAGCCTAAAAATTCCTTTGCAAAATCTTCCTTTGCAGCAGGGGATGCATAAGGTAAAATTTTACAAACCTTTTCGCATCCTTTAATCTCTACCCCTGCATCGCGAAGTCGGTCACAAATAATCGGTAAGGCTTTCTCGGCTATGCTTTCGTGAACCAGCAGACTTTCAAGAGCATTACAAACCGAAGGACGCTGAACCTTTCCGTTAAATACAATATCCGAGGCCATTTCAAGGCTTGCCGAAGCATCAACAAAGGCGTGGCAGTTGCCGGTGCCCGTTTCAATAACGGGAACAGTAGAATTCTCTACCGCCGCCTTAATAAGACCTGCGCCTCCTCTGGGAATAAGCACGTCTAAATATCCGCTTAAGGTCATAAGATCGGTGGCCGACTGACGGGAAATATCCGTAACAAGCTGAATACAGTCCTCTGCAAGTCCTACCGAGGCGATTGCAGAGCGCATAATTTCGGTAGTTTTCAAATTGGAATTAAAGGCTTCCTTGCCTCCTCGCAGAATCACCGCACTGCCGGCCTTGAGCGCTATGGCCGCCGCATCCGAGGTAACGTTGGGACGGGCTTCGTATATAATGCCTATAACGCCCATGGGAACAGATACCTTTTTAATCTTTATACCGTTCGGGCGGTCATATTCGCAGATTGTTCGGCCCACCGGGTCGGAAAGCTCGCAAAGAGCCGAAACACCGTCGGCCATGGCGAAAATTCTTTCCTTGTTTAAAAACAGACGGTCAAGCATCGACTTCGACATACCATTTTCCTTTGCGGCGGCAATGTCCGTAGCGTTTGCCTTTTCGATTTCGGCATAATTTGCTTTAAGCGCCTCCGCAATGGCCGAAAGAGCCTTATTTTTAAGCTCGCTAGAGGCAAGATTCAAAGATTTTGCGGCATTTTTTGCCCTTATACCCAGGGGAGTAAGTGAGTTCATAATAAGCACCCTAATCCAGTTTTATGTGTGTTCCTATAAAATGACCGTCAAAAAGGTCGAAAATCTTTTTGGGATTATCTCCAGACATAATTACGGTTTCAATTCCGTGCTGACCCGCAAAGCGTGCAGCCTCCAGCTTGGTGCGCATACCGCCTGTGCCTCGGTCAGAGCCGTTTCCTCCTGCTGCCTCTATCATAGAATCGGTAATAGCGGAAAGATGATGTATTATTCTGGCATCGGGATTTTCTCTGGGGTTATCGTCGTAATAACCGTCAATATCGGTAAGAATTATAAGTCCCTGTGCATCTACAAGTGAGGCAACTATGGCCGAAAGATTGTCGTTATCGCCGAACACTATTTCCTCAACCGAAACCGAGTCGTTCTCGTTTACAATGGGAACTGCACCGAAGTCCAGAAGTGCGCGGAAGGTGTTAATAAC
>JAXJWR010000380.1:0-13248 GCA_036307905.1 Acutalibacteraceae bacterium | reverse complement strand
CTATTGCTTTCGTTATTAACAAGAGCGCCCGAGCCCGAGGGATAGAAGAGATATGCATCCTCGGTATCGTTGGGGTTAGAGCACCAATAGGGTGCAATCTTGGCAGATACAACTCTGTAATCTACAGATTCCTGAATAAGGGTTGGATCCATTGAAACAGCAACGCTGTCGGCGCGGAGGACAAAGTCAACTGCCACGCGAATCTTAACCTCGTCGAAATAGTAGAAAATACGGATACCGTTTTCGATATTCTCGGTAACAACACGTCCGTTTTTAACTGCGCTTACTGCCGAATAATATTCGGTACGCTGGTTGTTTGAACGGTCGAGAACTTCGATAATTACGGTAGAGGAAACTGCAGGTAAGGCTTTAATGGGCATTCCGGTTATGGGATCCTCGGTGGGGGCACCGGGGATACGGGCGGTTACTCCCCAACGGTTGCCTGTTTCCTTTTCGATAAGGTCAACGGTACCGTCGGAACCGATCCACATAAGGTCGTACTTAGCGTTTGATGCAATAACCTTATTAGCTTTGGAGTAGTTGCTTGCGATTTCCTCGTCGAATGCGTCGGGGGCCCAAATTTTGCCAGTGGTCCAACCGGTCATACTGACAATCATTACTACGCCTAAGATAAGGCAAAGAAGTCTTTTCATTTAGTCCCCTCCTTACATTATAAGTTCAATAAAGACTGTCATAATGAATCCGCCCAGCTGCTGGAGAAGGATTGCTACCAGGATGATGAGGAACACGATTGCTGCCATACCAAGTACGGTAAGAACGCTGGTTCCTACAAGACGAGTCATTGTGAAGTCGTGAATACGCATCATGCCGATTACCAAAAGAAGTCCGGTATAGATCATTGCAACGGTACTGAGAATTCCCAGGAAGCTGGCCTCTGTGGGTAAGAGGAAGTTGGTGAGAATTATGTAGATAAAACGTTCAATGACGATAGGCATTAAGCTGTAGCAGGTTACGATAAAGATTTCTTTAAGCTTACCTTTACCGCCGGCAAGTGTGGTTACAAGCCAGTTTGCTATTACCCAAAGGGCTACGAGTCCGGCACTCTGTACCAGAACCCAAAGGGAATTGAATGTGCCGGGATCGAAGTTGGTGAAGAGGAATCCTCCCCACAGAACCTGAAGAACGGCGGATACATAGAAGAGAAGCAGAATTACAAGGGATACGCGAACCGATCCTCTCTTCTTATCCTTGATCTCTTCAAAGGCGAGACCGGGATGGATAAGACAGCTGAGTGCAAGCTTTGCTTCGTTGTCGCGAGCAACCTGCTCTTCGGCGTTTTTCTTCTTCTTAAATATGCTGAGGGCGATGAGGCCGCCGGCCACAACTACCACAACAATGAAGATAAGTGTGAAGTATTTGGAAACGAGGCCCTGACGATAATACTCGTAAGCCAGACCGTAGGTGTCGCGGTCGTAGCCTTCCAGTGCCATATCCATAGCTTCCTCGTACTTTTCTTCTGCAAGTAAAGCACGGGCAAGACCGGTATATGCAATCTGAAGGTTTTTATCGAGCTTCAGCACCTCTTGCCAACCCTCGCGGGACTCAATGTAGTCGCCTTCGATGGTCATTTTGGTGAGCTTGGTAACAAGGTTACCATAGTCGTTACGGGTAAATACGGTAAGAGAGTTATTGGACTTATCGGTTACCAGTATTTCGTGGGTGAGAACCTTTCCGTCCTCGTCGCGGGTTTCCTTAAGCTCAAGTGCAGTTGCATTTACGAAGGTACCTTCCTGTGTACCAACGTTCATACCACCGCCGAAGGCGGTAAGCATACGGCACTCTGCATCGTAAACGAGTACGCGGCCGAAGGCAGAATCAAGAGCATAAATGAATTCGTCGTCGTCAACAACAACACCGGTTATCTTCTGAGAGAAGGCTCCGCCGCCTTCAAAGTAGGTTCTGTTGACGGCATCATCCTGGAAGTTAACGCTGTCGGAATCGAGGATGTTGTTTCCTGCACCGGGGTTAAGCTTCTTGATTTGACCTCTGGGAGCCTGGTCGGTAGCGGTATAGATAAAGTCTTTGCTGTCGATAATGATATCGGAGAAGGTGAAGGGCAGGGTTCTTTCGGAGGTTGCCATTCTGTCGTTGTTGGGGAACATACGGTTAAGCACCGACTGAAGTGCGCCGAGAATTCCGTTTACAACGGTGTTTGCTCCGTAAAATCCGATAAACTCTTTAGCTGTACCCGAATCGGCAGGTGCATAAAGCAGTGCGCCGTAGTAGGAGCCTTCGCTGAGGATGTATACATAGCCTCTGGAGTCGGCAACCACCTTAACGGGTTTGTAAATGAAGTTTTCGGGAATGAGGGGCGAGTCGGGAAGTGTGTATTCGTCGATATAATTACCGTCGTTATCGCACTTTAAAACTCGCTGATTTGCGGTGTCGCAAATATAGATGGAAAGGTCGGTGTGAACATAAATGTTCTTAGCGCCGTTAAACTTGAGCTGTTCACGATTGGGAGCGGGAGTTTCCTCCTCTTCCTCGTCGGTTTCCTCTTCGTTATCGGCGGTTTCGGGCTTGGCCTCGTCGGCCTTAAGCTCGTCACCGTAAACACAGTTAATCTCCTTAACAAACTTGTAGTTTGAGTCGAGCATTATGATTTTTCCATCAACGTCGGTGGAACCGGTGTCGAGAAGATACACGTTTCCGTCCTTATCGGTACAAACGTCCACAAGCTCAGTGATTTCGGTACCGATGTCGAGGGGGTCAAGCACCACTTTGGTGTCGTACATGGGACGGTTGTAAACCAGCTTACGTCCTGAGCCGGTAATGTTGTCCCAATAAGTATAACTTTGGTACGGCACGTATTGTGATGTGTCTGCGAAAGCGGTAACCATAGTTCCTGCAAGCATTAAAACCGCAAGCATCACCGCTACGATGCGTCTAAGCATCTTTTTAGTCATACGTTACATCTCCTTGCCGTAAAAGTTATTCTTTAATTCCTGCACTGGTCATGGCCTGCATTACGTTACTCTGCGAGATCATATATACCAGGATGGGAGGAATCATCATTATTACCGTCATTGCCATTGCGCTTCCTGCACGGGCGGTACCGCCGGCTACGATCTGAGGAGTGATCATGGGAAGGGTCTTAAGCTGCTCGGTAAAGATTGTGTTGTTGGGGGATACGTTCCAAATGTCGCGGAAGCCGAAGAGCATAAGGGTTAGCCACATCGGTTTTACGGTGGGCATTACGATTGCCCAGAACACGCGCCAATATCCTGCACCGTCGATTTTAGCAGCTTCGAGGAGTGCGTCGGGAACGGCGCCTTCCATATACTGCTTCATAAGGAATACACCCATGGTAGATGCGAGGTGGGGAAGGATGTATATCCAGTAGGTGTCGATCATGTGAAGCTTTGCATAGATAAGGTAGCAAGGGATCGACAGGGTGTAGGAGTTAAACATAAGTGCCATTTGAATGGCCCAGAACAGGGTTTTTCTTCCCTTAAATTTACCCTTAGCAAGCACGAATGCTGCCATAGAAGAGGTGATTATATATAGGAAGGTGGTGACAACACTTACGAAGATACTGTTTGCTATGTATCTTGAAAGGGGAACCTGCAGGTTAGAGAGCAGGTCGGGCAGGGCCAGATAGTTTACTATGGTGGGGCGCTGCACGAAGAAGCGGGGCGGGAAGATAAGCAGCTCATCGATAGGCTTGAAGGAAGTTACTACCGAATAAATGAGCGGCAGGGTGGAGAAAAGTCCGCCCAGAACAAGGAAAGCACAATAGAAGAAGTTTCCTACTTTAGAACGGGTGAAGCGGCGTGCGAAGGTGCTTTTCTTTTTGAACATTGCAAATTGGGGTTTTTTAAGTTTCATATGTAAAGCACCTCTTATTTACCGATTAAGGACAGTACCTTACCGATAAGACCTCTGGTAGCTGCCATCATTATAAACAGGATTACAGCTATTGCCGAAGCATATCCGTATTCGAAACGAACCGTTGCCATATCTGTCATATGGGAAACGATGGTATCGACGGCGTACTGTGTTGACGGGAAGCCCGCAAGCTCGATAGCGATGGAGCTTACCGAGAAGCTGGACTGAATCTGCATAACTGCCGAGAAGAGAAGCATGTTCTTCATCTGGGGAAGGGTGATGAAGCGAAGCTCCTGCCAGCGGCTTCTGATACCGTCGATAGCACCTGCTTCGTACAGGTCGTCTGCAATATTCTGAAGACCGGAAATGTTAGACAGGAAGGATACACCCATACTCTGCCAGAGCTGAACGATGATGATTATCGGCATCAGGTAGGAAGGCGTTTTGAGCCAGATGATAGGCTCGGTAATCATACCTACCGAAAGAAGCATACTGTTGAGGTAACCGTATGCGTCACCCGAGAAAAGAACCTTCCAGATAAAGAGGGCACCACCTACGAGGGAGGGTGAATAGAACATGAAGGAAAGGATGGTTCTTACTGCGGGAGAGAACTCGTTTACGAACCAAGCAAGAACGAAGGCCAAAAGGAAGCCGATAGGTCCTGCGATTACTGCGAAAACGAGGGTGTTTTTAACTACGATTCCGAAAACGTCGTCGGATACGAACATTCTTTCATAGTTTCCGATTCCTATGAACTGGGGGGTAGAAAGAAGGTCGTAAGAGGTGAAGCTGAGTGCGATGGACGAGAAAATCGGAATAATGGTAAAGAGGCAGAAGAAGATGAAGAAGGGAGCAAGCATTATAACAAGCGGGAGCTGCTCGTAAAAGAAATCTTTTCTGCGAAGTTTAGCTGTTGCAGACATATTTTTCGACACTTTCTTCCCCTCCTTTAGCTGTATTCTTTAATCTTTCGTGCAATTTCGTTATCTGCGACAATGGACCACTTGTTGATTGCGTCCTTAGCATTGATATCGTCGTTGATAACCGACCAGAAGGCCTGGTCAATAGCACGGGTGGTGTAGTAGGAGCCGGGAACCTCGGGAAGTTCCTTAACCTGTGCCCACTGGTCGTTAAGAGCGATAAGATCGTCGGGATCCCAGGCAAGGCTGTTGAAGGCTTCTACGTTTGCGGTTGCTACACGTCCCAGCATACCGAGGATGGATTCAACGTTGTTGGAATAACGGGTCTGAGTCTCGGCGGAGGTCCACCATTTAAGGAACTCCCAAGCCTCGTTATGATGTGAGCTTGCTTTTACGATTGCACAGCCCGAACCCGAGCCTGCAATGGTGTGATTGATTTCTCCGGTTTTCTCGTCGAGTACACCGGGTACGTTTGCTACTGCCCAACGACCATCAATTTCGGGTGCTGCCGAGTAGAGGGTCATATAGGTTGCGTAGGGTGAGATACCGAGGGGCATCGAGCCGTTACGCAGACGGTTGTAGAAGTCTGCTTCCTTCTGATAGCCGTAGTCGGTATACATTTCGGTCCACTCTTCAAATACCTGAATGGCCTTAACGCTGTCGATTGCGGTAGCGTTCTGCTTTTCATTATAAAGCTCGAGGCCGTTCTGCTGCATCATAGAAGGATAGAGATGCAGACTTCCGATACCTGCGTTAACGGTGGTAGCGGTGGTAATCTGAATATAGGGAACGTAAACGTTCATGTTATAGCGCTGAATAATGGTTGCGCAGTAGAGGAATTCTTCCCAGGTTCTGGGAACGGTAAGTCCCAGATCCTCGAACACGTCGGTACGGTAGAACATACAGAAGAAGGACTGTGTATCGGGGATTGCATAGAGTGCGCCGTTGTACCAGTAAGGCATATCGGCACCCTCCTGGAAGCGGGTAAGAACGTCCTTATAATCGTCAAACTGGGTGAGGTCCAGCAGTGCGCCACGCATACCGTAGTTAACCGGGTCGGTACGGGAGAGGTGGAGCTGAACGTCGGGGAAGTTGTTAGCAAGAAGTCCGTTGATAAGGGATGCAGAAACAATCTGCAGGTTTACGTTAATGCCCTTTTCAGCGGTGAAGGAATCCTGAATGAGGGAGTTAAGAGCCATTGTCTGGTCACGGCCCCAGTTAACCCACATCTTAAGGGTTGTGCCTTCCTTGTCATTCTCGTCGTAAAGGGTGTAGTCGTTTACGAAGGAGGAGTAAAGACGAAGAACCTCGAAGGAGAATTTCTCGAAGAAGCCGCCGTTCTTAAACTCAGCATCGTTTCCTGCGTAGCTCAGACGCATCTCGTCGATGGAAACGGGGAGCTTCTTCATTTCGGAAAGCCAGGAAGAAAGGGTGGTGTAGTTGGTGTAGTAGTCTTTTACATATATGTGTGCAATAAACTGGGCGTTAAGCATCTGGTTGATTACACGGTCCATATTGTTCATTGCAGCTATGTACTGAGAACCTCTTGCACCGGTGAGCTCTTGCATATCCTTAACCAGAGCCTTAAGCTCTTTAGAAGCGTTTGTAAGGGTGTCGGTAAAGGTGGGAATCTGGCGGAAAAGCTCGTAAGAGCGGTTCATATCGGGGTTTTCAGAGGTAATCATTACGATCTGGAGATACATATCACCGATGGTCTGAACAATGTCGTACAGGCGGTCGTATGCATCAGCTATTTCGGCAAGTGTTACGGCAAGGGTGATGGTGTGCTTGCCGGGCTCGAGCCATATATAATAAGGAGTAGCGTCCTTACCCTGGCCCGACTTAAAGGTGTATTCCTGCCATTCGGTGCCGTAGGAGAAGCGAAGTGCTTTTGCCTCTTCAAAGGGGGTCTTGCCGTCAATCTTAAGCCAGCGCCAGCTTTCGCCGTTTACAACCTCGCTCTGCTTATAGCGAGCATTAAAGGTGTAATATCCGGCCTTCTCTACCTCGAATTCCCAGGAAATTTCCTGTCCGGGAGAGCTCCAGCCGCCGCCTATGTTGTTGATAAGGGTAAGATAGGGGTCTATCGGAACCATATCGGCGTTTCCGTTGGTGGATTTAGGAATGAGGGAGTTGTCGTTCTTTACGGTTGCAGCCTCACCCTGGATAACGATGTCTTTAACGTCGGCATCCTCGGAAAGCTTGCTCTCGTCGAAGTAATCCTTATAGGAAGGAGCAACCTCGGGAGCGGTGAATCCGATTTTGGAGATAACCACATTGTGTCCCAGGCCTACAAGGGTAACCTTGTGCTCGCCTGCGGTAAGATAGAAACGATAAGGAGCGGTCACAACTCCGGTTTTATCGGAAGCAAGGCGCTCTACAAGCTCACCTGTGAGCTTCTGCTCAGGAGCGAGCTGGTTGCCCTTAGCGTCCTCACGGAATTCGTCGGTAACGTTAATCCAGTCGCGGGTAAATTCGATAGACTGAGCGCCGTCGAAGGGGAAGGTCTTATCGTCGTCGAAAATCAGGCCAAGCTCGGTATTAACGCCAACCTCGGGAGGCAGATACTCGAGATAGAAGTTATAGAAAGCATCCTTCGAAACGGTTACGGTATAGGTTACGTAACCCTTGCCGCCCTTCCAATTAAGAACGTTTCTTACCTCGTCCTTGCCGTTTACCTTAACCTTATATTCGTTTTCGGCGGTAGCTACCGAGCTGTTACCCTCAAGAGGGGTGAAAACGCCGGCAGCGCCGTCAAGATAAACTTCGTCGGCTTCGGTTGCGTTTTTGCCATCTTTGTTTTTGGCAATGTAATCCTTGTAGTCGATAAGGTCGCTATCGTCGGTCGTGATTGCCACTCCGCCTTCCGGAGGGGTGGGGGTTTCTTCTGCAGGAGCAGCGAAGGCTCCGTATGGAAGCACCGTCATAAACACGAAAATGGCTGCGACTACAGCTATCAGTTTAATCATTTTCTTACTCATTAGTATATCTCCCTTGTTGAGTAAACCGCGGCTATGCGTTAGGTTGATTATTTGCGATCTAAATAAACGTTGGGTGTTTCGTCGAGCCAGATCTTGCTCTTACCGTCCTTCTTCTGGTAGAGACGGAAATAGTCGATAAAGTATTCAGAGGGAAGTTTATCAAGACTATCTTCAATAAGTCCGACCTGGAAGGTGGAGTCGGTAGAGGTGACGTGATTGTTGAACATTACAAACTCGGGATCGTGGAAGCCTGTCATATCCTTGCAAAGGTCGTAGGATTTCACGATGTCGTAGGTCATAATCAAGGAGCCGTCAACATAGAAACTCATAACCTTGGGAGTCCATTCCCAGCCGTAGGTGTGATATTCGCGGTTAAGGGTGTCGCGGTTGGGGGATACCCAAACTTCCTTGTCCTTGTTCCACTGGGTGTGGTTGGAACCGCCCTCCGGCTTTTCGAGATTGTTTTCAGCAAAGTAATCGTAATAGTTTGAGTCGTACCATTTATGTGTGTTTGAAACAACCGTGTCGGGAGAACCGAACACCTCGAATACGTCGATTTCAACGAAGTACATGGGAGTTCTCTTTACACCGAACTTAGAGGAAACAACGTCGGTGGACTGGGTCCAGAAAGAGGGCCAAGCACCCTTGAAGAAGGGCATTCTTGCACGGATTTCGGCATATCCGTAAACGAAGTTCATATTAAACTTGGTAACGGTGGAGTAGGGCATCTTATAGCAAACGCCTTCACGGCTGGGGTCGAAATAACGGATTGCGCGAAGCTTTAAGCGTCCGTCGCCGGCGTCGATAACATCCTTATCGTAAGAAATCATCGAACGGGCGGTTCCGCCCATGTGTGCGTGCCAGCCCCATTTGGTCATATCAACGTCGGTTCCTTCGAACTCGTCACCCCAAACGTACTCGTAACCGTCGAGGAAGACGGTGGTGGAGAAGTCGGTGGTAACGTCGAAGGTGAGAGCCTTGCCTTTTTCGGGAGCCAGACGAACGAACTTGTTTACAGCAGATTCAACAGTAACGTCGTGGCCGCCATCGAAAACAAGCTTGCTTCCCTGAACCGATACCTTAAGCTGGCCTTCGGGAAGGTCTTTAGCACTCTGGCTGCGCTTGGTTTTACCTATTAAAATCTCTTTATCCTTTTCGGCAGAAGCGTCGGTCACAATCTGAAGAGTAACCTCGGCCGTTTTCTGATAGTAGTCCTGAAGAATGGTTGCCGCATCCTTGGCTTCCTTGTTTCCTGCCGGAACTACGATAACGTAGCCTGCGGGACCATCCCAATCGACGGTTTCATACTTAAAGTCGCCATCGGTATCTTCCCAAGCGGCTTCATCTTTTGCCTCGTAATCGGGACGGTGAGAACCCGTATCCTGAGAGGAAGAAGGCTTCACCTCTCCGCCGCAAGCAAAAAGGCTTAGCGCCAGGGCTGCCACAAGGAGCAAACACATTGTTCTTTTAAGTAATTTCATAGTCTTGTACCTCCAAAAAGCATAAAAAAGGCTATAATATGACATTCTGCTAACATATTATATCGCATTTGTCCGATTAAATAAATACATAATTCTGCTTTTAATACGGACAATTCTGCTAAAGTTGTTTCGCATTAAAAAGGAGCCGATATACGCTAAATCGTCAAAATACATCAACCACACCCCCCTGGTATAGTCAAGATGTTGTATTTATAGCCTAATTTGTTCACTATAAGTTGATTTTTCTGTAATAATGTTGAATTTTAAAATCCGTGTTACGATTTGATATTCGCAGAAAAGTGATGTACTAATTTGCTTCAACAAACTTTGTCGTAATTCTTTGTGCATATTGCACAAAAACCGCATATAGCAAAGGCAAAGATAAAAACCTGATTGGGTGGATATGCGTAGGGATTTACGGCGAACGTATGGGAGATGTACTTAGGACAAAGGGGACGGCCTCCGTGAGAGGTGCTCCTCCCGCAACAATGGTATCCGTGAATATTTGCAAAACAAAAGGACATATGTATCAAAAAGATACATATGTCCTGATTTTATCTCTAATCCTACCCGTACGGGTGGTTTTATTACAGAGATTTAAGATAGTTGATAGAGGTTTCTGCACATTCGAGAGGAGTTTTTCCCATAGAGGGGTTGTCCTGCTCTACAACTACCCAGCGGATTCCAACCTCTTTAGCAGCGGCAAGTATTCCGGGGAAGTCCTGAACGCCATAGCCTACGGGGCGAAGCTCGAACTTTCCGCCTGCATCCTTCTCTTCATTCTCGTCGATACCGATGAGGGCGTACATATTCTCGCTCTTTCCGCCTACGAAATCCTTAAGATGGAGGATTTCCTCGCGGCCTGCGTACTTTCTTACGTATGCGGCAGGGTCTTCACCGCCAACGTTTACCCAGCAGGTGTCAAACTCGGGCATAAGCTCGGGAACCTCTGCGTAAAGGATGTCGATAGCGTATTCGTCGCCAACCTTAACAAACTCGAAATCGTGGTTGTGGTAGCAAAGCTTAAGGCCAAGCTCGGCGCACTTGGTGGCCAGGAACTTAGCTCCTTCGATAACCTCGCTGAACTTGGGGTGACCGGGACGATACTCCTCGGTGAGGTAAGGGATAACAACAAACTCGCATCCGATTTCCTTATAATCCTTAAGGATTTCGGGATTGTTCATCATATCAACAAAGGGAACGTGGGCAGAAATGGGGTTGAGACCAAGCTCAGCGCAGAGAGCCTTAACCTGGGCGGCGGATCTGCCGTGGAGACCTGCGAATTCTACACCGTCGTAGCCCATAGCCTTAACCTTTTTAAGGGTTCCTTCAAAATCTGCAGCGAGATCGTCGCGAACAGAATAAAGTTGTAAACCAATAGGAAAATCTATCATTATAATGTAACTCCTTATTATATATTATATAATATATTAGTAAATGGGTATGCCGAGCGATGGTAACACCGCTCGGCTTTTTGCGTTTGTTTAAGATAGTACGATTAACGTTATGTTCTGTTTAAACTTACGGTTTAAACTTCAGGAATAACGATTTCGATTTCCTTGCCGGCCTCGTTAGACTTAGCAATAGCATCGAGAATAGCCTGGTTGTAGATAATCTCGGAAGAGGGAACAGTGGGCTTGCCGCCTTCCTTGATAGAGTCTACGAAGGAACGAATCTTCTTTCCGAAGAGGTCGCCCGAAGGAGTATAGGGAACTTCGAACTCGAGGTCCTTGCCGCCTACACACTTGTAAATCTTGAGGGGCTTGGTGAACTCGCCGTTCCAGCACTCGGTAGAAGGAATACGGAGACCGCCCTTGGTACCAAGGATAAGAGCGTCGCCGCAGGTATCCATGTGCATTGCCCAAGAAATACGGAAGTCGAGGATGATGCCGCCTTCAAGTCTTACGAAAGCAGCTGCGAAATCGTCAACACCGAACTTCTCGGCATATTCGGGATGGCCTGCTGCCTGATAGCCTGCATAGTTGGGGTTCTTTCCGAAGAAAGCGGAAACGTAACCGGTACAGGTGAGGGGCTTCGGATATCCAACTGCGCCGAGGAGCATATCGAGAGAATAGCATCCGATATCGCCGAGAGCGCCGATTCCGCCGGTCTCCTTCTCGATGAAGGTGGTGCCGTAGGGGAAGGGAATTCCGCGACGACGTCCGCCGCCTGCCTGGATGTAGTAGATATCGCCAAGCTCGCCGGATTCAACGATCTTCTTGATCATCTGCATATTTTCGCTCATTCTGGGCTGGAAACCGATGGTAAGAATCTTACCACTTCTCTTTTCAGCCTTCATAACCTCGATAGCCTCGTCAAGGGTAACGGTGAAGGGCTTTTCGAGCATTACGTTTACGCCTGCATCAAGAGCATGGATAGCGCAGGGTGCGTGCTGACAGTTGTAGGTACAGATGGAAACACCATCGAGATCCTTCTCTGCAGCGAGAAGCTCCTCGTCGCTGTTATAGATGCGAGCACCTTCTACACCGTACTTCTTAGCGAAAGCGGCAGCCTTGCCGGGAACGATGTCTGCAAGAGCTACAACCTCTACGTCGGGCTGCTTCTTGTATGCGTTGATGTGTGCCTCTGCAATCCAACCGGTACCGATAATACCAATCTTAACTTTTTTGGATGCGTC
Source organism: Acutalibacteraceae bacterium (assembly GCA_036307905.1). Taxonomy (GTDB): domain Bacteria; phylum Bacillota; class Clostridia; order Oscillospirales; family Acutalibacteraceae; genus SFWF01. The sequence goes on along the minus strand of JAXJWR010000380.1, from coordinate 1,379 downwards.
GATTTCCTTTTCGTCTTTAACGTCTTTGAACGCGTCTAAAGACTTGTCTAATGCTTCTGCCATTGTGGAATACCTCCATAAAAAATTTTTATAAAAATGGGGTTAGCAAAGAAAAAATTTCAGTCTAACTGCCCTATTTTCCAATGATGTTACAAAGTAATGATGTATCACCTTGCGGTGAAATTGTCGTAAAGCGACTAAATTTCAGGAATATCTACTTCTACCTCACGGCCTGCCTCGGAGGAGCGGAAGATTCCGTCCAAAATAGCCTGGTTGTAAACAATCTGGCTGGTGGGCACGGGTGCTTCGCCGCCGTTTAAGTGGGCATCGAGGAAGGAGCGGATCTTTCTGTCCCAAAGGTCGGTGGTGGGGGGAAGAAGAGGAACCTCTGTCTGGGCGGCAACGCCCGCAACGTCGTGATAGATGGTCATGGGCTTAGAGAAAGAGCCGTTCCAGCAGTCGGTTGAGGGAACGCGGAGAGAACCCTTTGTACCCATAATAATGGTGTCGCCGGGGGTGTCGAGGTGCATATACCAAGCAATTCTAAAGTCAAGGATGATGCCGCCCTCAAGACGGATGTATGCCGAAGCGAAATCGTCAACACCGAACATATCGGCGCAGTATTTCTTCTCTTCGCAATAAGAATCGGGGTTCTTTCCGAAGAAATCGGTGGCGGTTCCCGTAACGGTTAAGGGCTTCGGATTGCCGAGAGCGTTCATAACCAGGTCGATGGAATAGCAGCCGATGTCGCCTAACGCGCCCATTCCTGCCTTATCCTCTTCAATGAAGGTGGTGGACCAGCCTACGGGGATTCCGTGACGGCGGCCGCCGCCCGTCTGAACGTAGTAGATGCGGCCGAGCTCGCCCGACTGAACGATCTTCTTGATCATCTGCATATTAGCGTCAAAGCGGGGCTGGAAACCGACGGATACGAATTTGCCGTTTCTCTTCTCGGCCTTCATAACCTCGATTGCTTCATCAAGGGTTACGGTGAAGGGCTTCTCTAAAAGCACGTCAAGGCCCTTATCGAGAGCGGCGATTGCGCATTCAGCGTGGGTGCGGTTATAGGTGCAGACCGAAACCACGTCAAGCTCTACGGTGTCGAGCATTTCCTTATAATCGGTGAAGAACTTTGCTCCTGCGGGAACCTCAAGCTCGGCGAAGGTCGCTTCGGCCTTGCCGGGGATAAGGTCACAGCCTGCAACTATCTCGACGTCGGGCTGACGAAGATATGCTCTGATGTGACTTTTGGAAATTCCGCCTGTACCGATTATACCGATGCGAATTTTTTTGCTCATTCTATATTCCTCCCCAAAGGATAGTTAGATAACAAACTGCTTCATATAGCGGTAGGAAAGCACGCAGGAATCGAGAATTCT
>JAXJWR010000379.1:0-1072 GCA_036307905.1 Acutalibacteraceae bacterium | reverse complement strand
CTTTTCCGCGAAGGGTTATGTTCAGATAACCCGAAAGATTCTGTCCAAAATCGTAAACCACCCTGCCTTCGGCATTTTTAAAGGTGGCCACGGGAGTATAGCTTTCAAACTCCCTTATAGGCTGACAGGGACAAGGCCTCAAAACGGCCGAGGGAGCATCTTCCGAAAGCTTTACGGGTATATAACCTTCGGCACCATAGCCTAAAAAGGCCTCGCCGCGACGGCAATCGTAAACCTCTCCGCTTCTAAGCTGGTTGTATACTACGGGGGAGGCTTCTCTGCTTACTACCCAGCTTTCGTCCGAAAAAAGCTTTTCACTTCCTAAATCCAAAGCAAAAAGCAGCTTGGGCGCGCCTCGCCACTGAGCCTTATCAAAATCCCAGCCCGTTTTAAGAAACTCATTATACCAGCCGTTGCCCACAATAACGGTTATCTCGTTTTCGCCCTCTTTAAGCAGAGAGGCAACCTCATAGGTGTGATACCACAGGGTTTTAAGATAGTTTCCGCAGGGGGTGTTAAAAACATCCTTTGTGATAGGCTTTCCGTTTATGTAAATACAGCCCAGTCCCAGCGCCACCGCCTGCAGTTCGGCCTTTTGAGGAAGTCGGTTAAGGGTGAACTGCTTTTTAAAGATGGGGGCAGGGTCGTATTCCTTCGGCGCGGGGTCAAAGGGGGCAGGGAACTCGATAAACTTAGCAGAACGTATCATATCTGTCCTCCGGCTTTTCCTTAAGCTCGATAGGACAGTCACCCAGATGCTCTACCTTAAAGCCGTTCTTTTTATAGGTTTCGTAATCGAAGGCGTCAAGCTCGTCAACGGCAATTTTGTGGAACTCGTAAAAGTTCTCCCACCATTCGTAACCGCTGCCCAACTCGGCAGAAAGGAATGCATCGGCGATGTCGCAGCCCATTGCAGGAGCAACGTAGAATGCGCCCATTGCAAGAACGTTTACGCCGTTTCCGGTAATAGCTCTGCGAGCTGCGGGTACACTCTCAACAACGCCTGCGTGAACGCCGGGACACTTGGAAGCGGCAATGTGTATGCCCATTCCGGTACCGCAGAAAAGCAGAG
>JAXJWR010000378.1:0-9667 GCA_036307905.1 Acutalibacteraceae bacterium | reverse complement strand
GTATGCACCTTCGGTGATGATATACGCCTTGCGGCGATGATATACACGCTAAAGCGTGATGATATACCAAGCCTGCGGCTTGGATAAAAAAAGAAGTAACTTTTGGTAGACAAAAGTTACTTCTTTTTTGGCGCGCTGTAAGAGATTCGAACTCCTGGCCTTTTGGTCCGTAGCCAAACGCTCTATCCAGCTGAGCTAACAGCGCGTACTCATTGAGTGCCATAGTATAATACCACAACACGTGGAAAAAATCAAGCATTATTTTTCTAAAAAAATTAAAAAATTTTTCCGGTTGATTCTTAATGCTATATATTGTATACTAGTTATATAATTCAAGCTGCGGAGAACAAAATATTCCCCGCTTTTATAGGAGCGTTTTATGATTTTTAAAAGACTTTTTTCAGCCACGTTAGCCATTTTACTCGCTTTTTCTCTGGTTGCCTGCGGTGCAGGAGATTCTCCCACCATTGATTCTCCCTCCTCAAACCCCTCTTCCACCACCGATTCTGAGGGTGACAGCACCACCGACAAGGTCGTAAACCCCCTTACCGGTGAAAAGGATATGGACCCCTCTGCCAAGGGCAAAAAGCCTGTTGCCGTTACGGTGAACAATCTTTCCCTGGCACAGAAGGTACAGTCAGGTCTTGATAAGGCCGACCTGGTTTTCGAAACCGAGGTCGAGGGCGGAATTACCCGTCTGCTGGCCTTTTTTGCCGACCCCACCGAAGCTGATAAAATCGGTACTGTTCGCAGCGTGCGCGTACCCTTCATCGACATTGTAAACGGTCTGGGCGGTATGCTTTTTTACCACGGAATCGACTACGATTATGCCAAGCCCCACCTGGACAAGGTAAAAATTCCTTCCTACGAGCTTGACACCACCACCTACGGAACCCGCGTAAACAACGGTCTTGCCAAGGAGCACACCCTTTATACCTCCGGCGCACAGATAGACAAGGCTATTGAAAAGCGTAAAATGAACGACGACGGTACAGGCAAGCCCTGGGTAACCTTTGCCGCTGAAAACAAGGCTCTTTCCGACACCAAGGCCGAAACCATCAGCGTTCCCTTCAGCTCCTCCTACGTAACCCAGTTCCTTTACGACAAGGAAACTGCAAAATATGCCCGCGCCAAAAAGGGAGTTCCTTATACCGACTGCTACTCGAAGGAAAAGGAGATGTTCTCTAACGTATTCGTACTTGAGACCACCATTTCCAACTACCCCGACGGCAAACACCGCAAGGTAGATTTTACGGGCGGCAACGGATATTACGCATCCAACGGCACAGTAATTCCCATCAAGTGGGAAAAGGGCGCCTCCGAAAACAACTTCAGCTTTAAAACTGCCGACGGCAAGGAGCTTACCGTAAACACAGGAAACTCCTATATCTGCATTGTAAACATGGGCAGAAAGATTACCTTTGAATAAAAGAGTTCAACCCCGCGAAACCGCGGGGTTGTTTTTTGTTGGTAGACTATATCGGAAGTGGTTTGATTTTTTGACCTATGTGCTCGAACCACTGCATATTTTATAATTCGTGCCAAAGGCACACCGAATTATATATTACCAAACAACTATTTTGGCTCTATTTTCTTTTCAATTGTAATACAAGAAGATGTTAACATTCTTTGTATTCTACCACAAAGATTTCTATACTTTTTGAAAGTTTCTTCATCAATAGAATTATTGGAATATAAAAGCTTTAGCCAACTTTCAGTCTCAACACATTCCTTGCGAGCGATTTTAAATTTTGAAAGCATATCCGGTAAGCTTTGAGGATATTGAGCTTCGGTAATATTAGCAAATACACTTGATGAAGATTTACGAATTTGAAAAATAATATTTGAGTTACCTTTGTATTCTAAATTTTTACAAAGAGATTCAATATCAACCGCCAACTGTTCAGCGTTATTAAGTAACGGATTATCTTTCATACTCTCACCTCTTTTATAGTATAGCAGAAAACCGTTTCTAAATCAAGGCGAAGCCTTGTATGTAATCCGCAACTTGTTGCGGTATGAAATCATTTCGAAGAAATGTATGTAATCAATCCGAAGAAAATACACCTACGGTGATGCCATACACGCTACGCGTGATTACATTCGCCTAACGGCGATTACATGCCAATCCTTCGGATTGGATAAAAATAAGACAGTCTTCGGACTGTCTTATTTTTTGGCCCGCTCGAAGGGATTCGAACCCCCGTTCTTCAGAATCGGAATCTGCTGCGTTATCCAACTGCGCCACGAGCGGAAATATTATATTTTATACTCTCTTTTCGAGTGCGTGAGTATTATACCATTTATTTTGTATACCTTCAAGATATTTTTATCATAATAAAATCGACAGGGTTAAGTATATGGCCAAGGGCCGAGGGAAATGTCCTTCGGCAGAAGAATAGAGTAACGGCGACCGAAAACAAACTTGCTTCGGCTTTCGAAAGCCCTCCTTGTGTAAAGGAGGGAGGGCCGCCTTTGGTGGCGGGAGGATTGACGCACAAAATTAACCATTGCCGCAAATTGCGTATTTATTAAACCGCAAGTCTCTTGGTCAATCCCTCAGTCTTTTTGCTTCGCAAAAATCCAGCTCCCTTTACACAAGGGAGCCTATAGTTGACGGTCCTTCCCTCTATACTGAAACCTAAAACCTAAAAAGAAGGTGTTATATGAAAAATTCACGCAAAACTCTGATTTCTGTTCTTTTATCCCTTTGCCTTTGCTCGGGAATAATGCTTCTTTGCGTAATACTCATTCTGCCGGCCGAGCTGGGGGTGGGAGAGTCGCCTGCACAGGAAAACATTTCGGGCATAGGATACTACGATACCCCCGAAAGCTGCGGCCTGCTTTTTACCGAAAAAGGGGATTCGGGCGGTTTTATTTTTCTGGACTTCGAAAACATAACCGCCTCGGTCTATCTTTTCCCGAAAGGGGCGACCGAGCAGGCAAAAAAACTGCCCTACAATACCGATTACACCTTTTTCCTTCCCGACGACTTCTTAGGTAGGCTGTGTGACAGGCTGGGCGGCATTGAAATGACCGACGGGCAAGGGGAAAAATTGCTGTTTTTTTCCTCAGCAATTACCGATTTTTACAGCGGAAATACCGATTTTGATAAAATGCAAAAAATTTCTTCCGCTTTTTTCGAAAAAATTTCAAAAACAGGGTTGTCCTCCGAGGATTTTATGTTTATAATTGAAGAAGCAGAAACCGATATTTCCTACACCGTCTGTTACGACTGGATAGGTCGCATCGAGGAGCTGCTTCAAAACTGTGTGTTTTACTGATTTTTGTGAAGGAGGGATAGCTTGAAAGGTTTTTGTGCGATTTTAATTGCTTTTTTAATCGTAATATCCTGTGCCGCCTGTAATACGACACCTTCCTCCTCTCTGCCTTCTTCTACCCCTTCCCAGAGTTTTCCCATCTCCTCCACCGACAGTTCTTCCGATGATTCCTCTTCCACCCCCTCCCATACCGATTCTTCAATCGCCGGGCCCAGTTTTCCTTCGGAAGGGGATAGCCCCGAGGACGAAATTATAGAAAATCCGCCGCCGGAGGATGATTCTGTCCACGGCAGACATTACTGTTATTTGGGTCTTACGGAAAACCAAAAGGTTTATTACGAGGCTATGTATACCGCCGCCATCAATATGACCAAGTCCTGGGTTGCCTTAGGCCCTGCCACCAAGGAGTATAAAACCGACGTTGCGGTAGTGCGCAACGCCCTGGTAAACGACCATCCCGATATTTTCTGGTTCCCGGCCTATTACGCCACCGCCCTTGGAAAGGACGGCCTTGTAAAATCGGTTGTACTTATGTATTTTTCCACCTCAAGCGACAGCGGACCTGCCTTTTTGGTTGCTCCGGGTGAGGTTTACACCATGGAAAAGGAGCTTGAAAAGGCGGTTAAGGAGATTACCAAAAAGGTTACCGCCACCGACCCCTATGAAATCGAGCTGCAGCTTCACGACCTGCTTTGTGAGCGGGTAGAATACTCCGACGACAAGACCGACCCCATGATATTTACGGCCTACGGCGCTCTGGTGAACCGCCGCGCCCTTTGTGAGGGCTATTCTCGGGCAATGCAGCTTCTGCTTGGCGAGTTTGGAATTCGCGCAATAACGGTTACCGGCACTGCCGGTGGCGAGGGTCATATGTGGAATGCGGTTGAGCTGGGCGGTGAATGGTATCACCTGGACGTTACCTGGAACGACACTAAAGGTAACGTAATTTCCCACGAATATTTCAATTTAAGCGACGAGCTTATTCTAGAGGACCACAGTTTCAGCAAAAACTACGACCAATTCTCCCCCGAGGAGCTGGAATCGGGCACGATTTCTTTTAACACCAAAAAGCCCGACTGCACAGGCACTCAGCATAATTTCTTTAATCGCTCAGGGTTTATTTACTTCCCCGATAACACCCCCGCCCTTGCGGCCTATCTTATCCGCCAAAAGGATGCTATGGTTGAGGTAAGGTTTTCTGACCTTGCCTTCAGAGACCGCTTTTACGTCGACACCGAAAAATACGTAGCGTCTATAAACGATGCCCTTTTAGCAGCTAATCCCAAGGCAGATTTCTACATCGGCGGAATTTCGGTTTCTAATTTGGTGCTACGGCTTTATAAAAAATAATATTTACATCAAACTGCTTGAGCTTTTATGTAATTTTAAAACTGCGATTTAGGGATAAGGGGTTCTTCGAACAGGGGCAAAACCTTGTTTTGCAGAGGCTCCGCAGACGAGCGAATATTTAAAAAACAAATATGCTTTACGGTGTGATTAGTATAACCGAAACCTCAAAGCATTTAGTATGTAGTATGATTTATAAAAAAAGGAAGTATGTATTTAAAATGATACATACTTCCTTTTGCATATTGACTCTATTTTTTTAGATTTTCAATAAACTCTTTAGCGGCGGAATAGTTTTTTTCGGCCTTGCCCTCAAGAGCAGAGCCTGCCACGGTGCGAAGGCATAAATATCTGTCCTTATCGGCCTTAAGAGTATTGCGAGAGCCGTCGAGATTTTTGTAAAAATCCTCCCCCAGCAGAACCACGTTTTCCTCCTCAAAGAGGGTGAAATTATCGGAAATAGAATTCAAATAGGTAAGGCTTTCCTTGTCGAGGATAAAGAGCATAGATTTCGGGTCGGTTAATATCGACTGGATTTTAAGCTGACGCTGATGCACAGTATCGGCCAGGTCGGTATTAGGTGCGAAGGAGCAATCGGTCACCAGCACGTCCACCCTTTGGTTGCCGTTTGTGTCGGTATAGCCTTTGTTCATCCAGCCCTCCACGTCCTCGATTTCGCTGTCTGCTACGTATTCGTAGCAGTATATGGTGAGGGTGGCATCGTATTTGGGTGTGGTTATGGCAGAGGTAATTATAATCGCCAGCACCACAGCCACAGCCGCCGCAAACAGCAGCTTATATTTATGATAAAAGAAGAAGTTTTCTATTTTCTCGTCAGGGGTTTTGGGGGTGATTTTTTTATCGTCATCCTTAAGAATCGAAGGGTCGATGTCTCCGCGCTGCATCTTTTTCAGCTCCAGTAGGTCTTTTTGCGCCTTTTCGCGCTGGCGCAGAGTTTCGCTTTTCTTGTTCATTTTTCTCTCCTTTAATTTTTATCCTATTATACCACCTAACAGGCTTTTCTTCAATAAAAAAAGCGGAGCTGCTGCTCCGCAATTTTTATTTTGCAATATTTAAGATTTTAAATTTAATTTCACCCATAGGTGTTTCTGCAACAACCTCGTCGCCAACCTTGGTGCCTAAAAGGGCTTTTCCTACGGGAGAATCGTCAGAAATGAGGCCGTTCATGGGGTCTGCCTCAGCAGAGCCAACTACCTTATAGGTAAGCTCCTCGTCAAATTCCTCGTCGTAAACGGTAACGGTAACGCCGATGGTTACTGTATCGGTGTTTACGTCCTCCTCGATAATAACAACGTCGTCGAGCATTTTTTCAAGCTCTACAATGCGAGCCTCGATTTTAGCCTGCTCGTTTTTAGCCTCGTCGTACTCGCTGTTTTCGGAAAGATCGCCGTAACCGCGGGCAATGCGAATTTTTTCAGCAATTTCGGTTCTGCCGGTGGTTCTGAGATATTCCAGCTCTCCCTGAAGTTTTTCAAGACCTTCCTTGGTAAGCTGTATGCTTTTAGCCATGATAAATTTCTCCTAATCGTAAATAATACCGCGGATTTTAACTTCCGCGGCGCCGGGCAATGTGTATATTATAAGTATTTAGGTGCGCTTTGTCAAGGAATAAAATTTTAACTTATTTTAAACTTTAAATAAGGCTTTATTCGGCTTGACAAAAATCCTTAAATATACTAATATAAATATGCATATAATTCTTTTATATTCTTAAAAAAAGGAGTTTTTTTAATGAGCTTTCATGCGACACTTGTTATTATGGCAGCCGGTATGGGAAGCCGTTTCGGCGGACTCAAGCAGGCCGAGCCTGTAGGAAAAAACGGCGAAGCCATTGTTGATTATTCGGTTTACGATGCCCTCGAGGCCGGCTTTGATAAGGTAGTTTTTGTTATAAAACACGCCATTGAAGATGATTTCAAGCGTCTTGTGGGCGACAGAATTTCCAAAAAGGTTAAGGTAGAATATGCCTTCCAGGAGATGAACGACCTGCCAAGCGGATATGTTTGCCCCGAAACCAGACAGAAGCCCTGGGGCACAGGTCAGGCTATTCTCGCCTGCAGAAATATTGTTAAAGAGCCTTTTGCTGTTATCAATGCCGACGATTATTACGGCAAAACCGCATTTAAGGTTATGTTTGAGGAGCTTAAAAAGCAGAACGAAGGCGAATACTGCATGGTAGGCTTCCACCTTATAAACACCCTTACCGATAACGGTACCGTTTCCCGCGGTATTTGCGAGCAGAAGGACGGCTACCTCGTAGACGTAAACGAGGTTACCAAGCTTCAGGATTGCAAATCCTTCGACGATGAAGGTAACGTTATCGGACAGTATGCTCCCGATACCCTTGTTTCTATGAATATGTGGGGCCTTACTCCCGATATTTTCGATTATCTTGAGGAAGATTTCAAAAAGTTCCTTGACGAAAATATAAACGAGCCCAAGAAGGAATTTTATATTCCCCTTGAAATTGATACCCTTATTAAGCGCGGAATCAAGAAGGTTCGCGTTCTCTCCTCGGCCGACCGTTGGTATGGTGTTACCTACCGCGAGGATAAGCAGGGAGTTGTTGACGCCATCGCCGAAATGACCGCAAAAGGTATGTACGACTAGTAAAAAATCTCCTCGAAAGAGGAGATTTTTTTTAGAGATAAGGGGTATCGCTTTGCGACACAGGGGCAACCTTGTTGCAGGGGTGCTTCGCACAGGAAAAACATTGGCCGCAAATATATACGGCAACCGTAGGGCGTGACGTCCACGACACGCCGTGAGATACTGCAAATTTGCGTAATGCCTTGCGGCTACACCTCATCCACCGCTAAAGCGGTCCCCCTTTCCTCGGCCGGAGACGGCACCCCTTTTGTCACTCCGTGACATTTCCCCCAACGGGGGAATCTCCCATAAGGGGGAAGGCTATACGGCAACCGCCATATATTCTTCTTAATCTGCTCACGAAGTGAGCCCCTGCGACAAAGTCGCCCCTAATCCCTTATCCCTGTACCCTAATCTCTACATTTCTGTCTCCTGTATTTCTCCTTGGTGGCCATTCCGCCGCGAAGGTGACGCTCTGATTTATTTTTATCCAGCACCTCTTTCACCTGACGATAAAGGGAGGGACTGCGAAAACGCAGTCTTTCGGTAACGTCCTTATGTACGGTTGATTTGCTTATTTTAAAAACCTTTGCCGCCGCTCGGACGGTGGCTCCCGTATCGAGTATATATTCTCCAAGTATTATTGCTCTGTCCTGCGAAAAATCTCTCATAAAAATACCGCCTTAAAAGCTTTTAGTATACTATATGAGAGATTTCTTTTTGTTATTACTGCATAAAAAAGGACTGTATCGTTCAGATACAGTCCAAAATTTTAGTTTAATTATTTTGCAGTAAAGGTTGTTCCGTAGAAGGGAAGGGTTATTGACTTCTCGCTTTCGGTTACGTTGTCCTTTGTACCGTCGGTATATTCAATCGAAACACCGTTTGCGGTGGGATACCAGATTCCAACATCTGCGCCGGACATGGTTACCTTTCCGTTGTCATTGAATACAACGTCCATTGTACCGTCGGCATTTTTCCATTCATTTTTGGAGAACAGGTAATAGTTGAAAAGAGCCTTACCGGTGTCGGTATCCATAGCGCTCTTACGGACATAGAAACGGGTGGAGGGAGATACTGCGTTGAATACGTCACCGCCGCCGATTACGTTGTGGGTAACAAGTCCGCCAAGCTCCATATTGGGAGAGCAGGTGTAGGTGTCGTTATCGGTTTTGGAAATAGAGCCCATATCGTATACCTTGCCGTCGCTGGTGATGGTATAGCTTTCGCCGTCAATCTTGATATTGGTTTCACCCGAAAGATCGCCGTATGCTAAAACCCATTCGCCCTGAACGTCGAGGGGAGCAGAGGGAGCACCAACTGTGGTTACGGTAAGGGAGGTAGCATCCTTAAGGGTTACCTCACCGAAAGCACCCATTTTAAGAACTACGCCGTCGGCAGTAACAACAACGGGGAAGGTGGCAATTTCAACTCCGTCAGCGGTGTATGCGGTTACACAAGAAGCGGCAGCGTCGATTTTAACAGTGTCGACCTTATCCTTTTGGATTTTCCATACGCCTTCAAAATCGGCTACGTTGTAGGTTTCGGTTGTATCTCCGGTAGAAGAATTTTTATCGGAGGGAGTATCCGAAGGGGTATCGGCATTTCCGCCACAGGCTGCGAAGGTGAGCATAAGGCAGAGAGCCATAATTAAAGCGAGTAACTTTTTCATTTTAAGCACCTCATTAAATTTTTTGAACGATACGTTCTAAACCCGATTATAACATACTTTTCTTAATAAATCTACCTTTATTTTATCAATATTTTTATTTGGTTTTAATTTAAAAACAAAGGTCCTTATATAATATATTATATATATAAATATTTATTAAAGTTATCATTGAAAAATGTGAATAAGTATGGTATAATCGAATAGATAAAAAATATGATGGAAAAGATGTCCTAAAACCACCGAAATATGTCGTTGTAAATTAAAACTTTTTAATATAAAATACAGATAAAAACGAAAAGGGGCTCTATTATGCAGATTGAATCTTTAAACGATATTTGGGAAGCCATATGCGGCGAAATTAAAAAAAGTATGACCGAAATCTCCTTTAACGTCTGGTTTTCCGACCTTCACCTTAAGGAAATCCGCAACGGAGAGATTATCCTCGGAATTTATTCCGACTATAAAAAACAAATAATCGAATCCAACTATATGAATATAATAAAAGCCTCGGTCACCCAGATTATGGGAATCGATATGGAAATCAAAATAGTTGTGGAGGACGAAAACGGAAAAATTATTCCCAGCGTAATTGTTCCTGCCAACAGCTCTTTCGAGGACAGCTTCACCTTCGATAACTTTATTATGGGCGCCTGCAACCGCTTTGCCCATGCCGCATCCATGGCCGTGGCCGACAATCCCCGTATTATTTATAACCCCCTGGTTATTTACGGACCCTCCGGTGTTGGTAAAACTCACC
>JAXJWR010000377.1:0-1019 GCA_036307905.1 Acutalibacteraceae bacterium | reverse complement strand
GGTAAGAGCATCGAAAATTGTGGTCTGACCAAGGTCGATATAGAGGGATGCGGTCTTGGTGCCGTCCTCTGCCGCCCAGTAGGTGTCGTCCTTTTCGTCGGCAACGTTAGAGGGTTTAAACTTAATATCGTTATTTTTAACCTCGGTGGCAGAAATAACTACACCGGGTCGGGCAAGCATATTGTTGTCAAAGAAGGAGGCTTTTATGTTCTCGCCCCACTCGAGCACACGGTTCTTGATGGCGGTGTCGAGGGTACCCTTGTTGTTAAGGGGAACGTTTAAGAGAAGCGCCGAGTTGTGTCCAACGCTATGGAGATACATTTCCTTAAGGGCGGCAAGGGTCTTGGGCGCCTTGGTATTTTCGTGCCAGAACCAGGTCGAATTGATTCTCGCGTCGACCTCGGGAACTACCCAATAGTTTCCTTCCTTAATACCGTAGGCACAGTTGGTGTCTTTGTATTTTATTGTGGGACCCATTGCGGTAGAGGTAAGACCTGTGGTGGAGCTATAGCTTCCGTTTGCCTTGGACCAGTTTTCCTCGTTGGCAACACCGAGCTCGTTTCCGATCCAACGGACGTTACCGTAGGAGGTTCCGAAGAGGAGGGGTTCATCCTCAAAGCCGTTGGCAGTTCCTTCCCACTTGTGCATTTCCTTAACGAATCCAACAAAGTCATATTCCTGAGCATCTGCTCCCGAGCCTTTTGCTCCGTCCAGCCAGATTTCGGTGAAATGACCGTTACAGCCGTAGATGGGGTTGGAAAGAATTTCTTCAAGCTGATTTATATAATATTCGTTATAGTCGAGATAGTCGTGCTCTTTATCGGTGGGGTTGCCGTTCTCGTCGTAATAACCGTAGGACTCGGCATTTCTGTCCCAAGGGGAGACGTAAAGACCCATTTCCACTCCGTATTTGGTGCAGGCGGCCGAAACCTCCGCAAGAACGTCACCGGGATAGTTTGTGGAGGCTATATCGTATTCGGTATATTTACTGTCCCAAATGCAGAAGCCGTCGTGATGCT
>JAXJWR010000376.1:0-1062 GCA_036307905.1 Acutalibacteraceae bacterium | reverse complement strand
GGCTTGAAGTCGCCGTCTGCAGGAGTTTCTGCATCGTCGGCGGCAGGGTCGGGTTCCTGGTCGGGGATTTTCGGCTCCTCTGCGGGAGTTTCGGGCTCTCCATCGGGAGTATCCGTGGGAGTTTCGGGCTCCTCGGCAGGGGTTTCGGGAGTGTCTGTGGGAGTTTCGGGAGTATCCGATGCAGGCTTAGGCTTCTTTTTAAAGATTCCCTTAACCTTATCAACAAAGCCTTTTTTGGTTTTTTGAGGCTTATCGTCGGGGTTGTCGGGATTGTCGGGATTATCGGGATTGTCGGAAGGCTTTTCCTTTTTAGGCTTGATGCCGAAAAGCTTCTTAATTCTGTCGATAAAGCCCATAGGCTTTTTGTCGCCGTCGGTAAAGGTAACCCCTGTGGGTGCTTCGGGTGGGGGGTTAAGACTATCCTGCAGGGTTTTGTTGTGCCAATCGAGATAATCGTACATTATTTCGAAGATGCGCTGCAGATTTCTTTCCACAGCAACAAGGAGGCCCAGATCAAGCTGGCTGTCTTCAATAATATATATGGCGCCGTCTGCAAGGTCACATCCGTCGGCCTTCAGCTTATAGGTAAGCGGATTGGTGTCGTCGGATTCTACAAACCTGTCGTCGGTAACGGCACAAATATATGCGTGATTTTCGGCAAACAGAGTTCTGAAAATCTCGTTAAAGAGCATTGTTACGGTATAACGAATCTTATTAGCCTCCTGAGATTCATCGAGAGGCAGGTCAATTCGCAGTACCGCCTTGTTATAATACTGTCTGGTGGGGATACCCTTGCCTTCGAAGCTGATGTCTACGGCATTGGCGAAATCCTCGTAACGCTCCATACGGAAGTAGCCGGGTGTACGTACGGCAAAATCTGCATACTCCTTTACCACCTTCATACCCGCAATATCACGGGCGGTGCCTATCTCGTCGGAACGGTAGGTGTCGCTGAAAAGGTATTCCCTTTTCTGGCGGTAGGATGGGCGACCCTTGATGTGGTCGGCCGCACGGCGCAAAAGTACCTGATTATCGGTGGTGACGTACTGCATTTCGTAGTAT
>JAXJWR010000375.1:0-7099 GCA_036307905.1 Acutalibacteraceae bacterium | reverse complement strand
CCTGAGGCTGTGAGTATTATTTTTTTAAGGGAGCCCTTCGGCGCGCCTTGGAGAGACTGAAAAATTGCCGAATGCTCGCTATCTACGGGAATAATTTTAATTCCCATTTCATTGGCTCTTTTGTTTACAAGTTCCCCTGCAGTAACAAGGGTTTCTTTATTTGCCAGGGCCACGTCGTTACCTGCATTCATAGCGGCAAACATAGGGCGAAGGCCTGCAATTCCAACAATGGCGTTAAGGGTTATATCGGTTTTCATTCCTGCCACAAGGCAGACACCCTCCTCGCCCGCATAGACCTTAATATCCGTATCGGAAAGTCGGGCGGCAAGTTGTTTTGCGGAGGATTCGTCAAAAAGGGCAACCGCTTCAACCGAAAATTCGCGAGCCTGCTGCTCGATTTTGTCGAGACTTTTTCCTGCTGCAAGGGCTTTTACCTTATATCCGTTTTTTCGGCAGACGTCGAGAGCCTGTTCACCTATTGAGCCGGTGGAGCCGAGTATTACCAAAGTCTTATTCATACTATATCACCGAAACAAAGCTTAAAAATAAAACAAAAGTGGGAGCAACCAGCAGTATGGAATCGGTTCGGTCGAGGACACCGCCGTGTCCGGGCATAATGTTTCCGTAATCCTTTATTCCGTAGTTGCGCTTGATAGCTGAGGCGAAAAGGTCGCCCAACATTCCAAAAATACTGAGGAATGGAGTGGCAATAAGCAGGGCTGTCATATTTATATTGGTTTTAAGAATTGCCTCGAAGATAAGGCAAATTATAACCGTTCCCAGCACCGAGCCCAAAAGTCCGCCAACGGCGCCTTCAATAGTCTTTTTTGGGCTTATTTCGGGAGCAAGTTTATGCTTTCCAATGGCGCTACCCACAAAGTAGGCGAATATATCAGACACACAGGCGAAATTAAAGAGCATTACAAAATAGAAAATCCCCTTACCGCCCGAAGCGTTTATAAGGCTTTCGAGGCAGGCGAATGCAAAGGAAAGGATTATTGGCATTGCAAGGGCCATGGTGATTTGTCTGTCGCCAAAATTCTTATGGTCGAAAACGGCGAAAAATACGATAATCAACGCATAAATAAGGGTGAGTGCCGTATAGTCGAAAAACAATCCGCTATATGAAAACTGCATTGCGGCAGCATAAATCATAGCAATTATAACTGCGGCCTTGTTCTTTATACAACCTGTGCCACAAAGCATTTCGTAAACCGCAAGAGCCGCAAGCAGAGCCACAGCAATTATTACGGTAATATTCCAAAAACTATTAAGCACCAGCAGTGCCACAATCAGCGCGGCCGCTACGATGCCCGAAATTATACGGGTTTTCAAGCTGTTTTCCCCCTTTTATACTCCGCCGAAACGACGGTTTCTTTTGTTATAGTCATCTATTGCGCGATCTAAATCGTCGGTAGTGAAATCGGGCCAGAGAACGTTGGAAAACCAAAATTCACTGTATGCTGCCTGCCAGATAAGGAAGTTTGACAGACGGTATTCTCCGCTGGGACGAATTATAAGCTCGGGGTCCGGGTAGTGGGAGGTATAAATATGGGTAGAAATGGTATCTTCGGTGATTTCCTCGGCAGGTATCCCCTCTTTTACAATATCCCTTACGGCATGGACAAGTTCGTCCCTTCCACCGTAGTTTATGGCCATATAGCATTTAAGACCCGTGGCATCCTTAGAGTCAAATTCGGCCTGCGCCATAAGTTTTGCAATATCTTCGGGCATTCCGCTTCTATCACCAATAAACTCGAGCTTAATATTTTCGTTTTTGAAGTTTGCCGAGTCCTTAAGGTAGTCGCGGAAGATGTTCATAATGGCGTCTACCTCTTCCTTGGGACGGCGCCAGTTTTCGGTGGAAAAGGCATATACCGTTAAATATTTTATACCGATTTTGTTACAGTATCTTGCAATTTCTTTGAATTTTTTTGAACCTGCGGCATGACCGGCCGTTCTGGGCAGGGATTTATTTTTGGCCCAACGACCGTTTCCGTCCATAATTATGGCAATATGCTCGGGAAGAAGGCGGGGCTGCTCGCTTTTAGGTTTACGTTTGAATAAAGCCATATTTCACCTTTCAAAAAACCACCATAGCATCGCTATGATGGTTTAGTTTTTCGTTTGGGAATTAGATTTCGAGAATCTCTTTTTCCTTGGCGACACAAAGATTATCGATTTCGGCACAGTATTTATCGGTGAGGGTCTGAACCTTCTTTTCACCGTTTGCCTGATCGTCCTCGGTGATAAGGCTATCCTTTTTCATGCCCTTGAGCTTTTCGATAGCGTCGCGGCGGATGGAACGAACAGCAACCTTACCGTCCTCTGCCATCTTCTTAACTTCCTTAACCAGCTCCTTACGACGGTCTTCGGTGAGAGGCGGGAAAATAAGGCGGATAACGCGTCCGTCGTTATTGGGGTTGATTCCGATATCGGAAACCTGGATAGCCTTTTCGATAAGTTTGAGAGTGGAGGTATCCCAAGGCTGAATCTGCAGGGTGCGTCCTTCGGGAACCGAAATGCTGGCAATCTGCTGAATGGGGGTTGCAACGCCGTAATAATCAACGGTGATTCTGTCGAGAATGGATGCGTTTGCACGGCCTGCACGTACGGTTGCAAATTCACGGGTTACGGAATTTACGCTTTTGTCCATACGTTCTTCTGTATTCTTAAGTATGGTATTCATATATTATCCTCCAAAAATTATTCTACAAGTGTTCCGATATTTTCGCCAAGCATGGCTTTTTTAATATTGTCGGGGTCTTTCATGCTGAAAACGAGAATTTTAATTCCGTTATCCTGGCAAAGGGATGCGGCGGTCATATCCATAACGTTGAGTCCGAGGGTTAAAACGTCGTGATGGGTAAGACTGTCGAACTTTTTAGCGTCGGGATTTTTCTTGGGGTCGCTGTCGTAAACACCGTCTACGTTGGTGGCCTTGAAGATTACATCGGCACCTATTTCGGCGGCACGAAGAGCAGCACCTGTATCGGTAGAGAAGAAGGGACATCCTGTTCCGCAACCGAAGATTACGATTTTTCCTTCGGTGAGGTGGGTTACTGCACGCTGTTTTGTGAAAGGCTCGGCAACCTGGCGCATTTCGATAGCGGTAAGAACACGGGCGTCAACACCAATCTGTTCGAATCCGTCCTGAAGGGCCAGAGCGTTTATGGTGGTGGCAAGCATTCCCATATGGTCGGCACGGGTGCGGTCCATTTCGCCACTGCTGCGTCCTCGCCAGAAGTTTCCACCGCCGACTACTATAGCAATTTCTACGCCTAAATCGGCACATTCTTTAATACGTTTACAAACATCAAGTACTGTATCAAAGTCCAGTCCGCCGTCCTTGCCGCCGGCAAGAGCCTCGCCGCTGAGCTTTAAAAGTACACGTTTAAAAACAGGTTTTTGTTCGCCCATAACTATCCCTCCGATAGATTTATATATTCACAGTATATATTTTACAATAACTGAGAATTAAAGTCAATAAAATTAAAAATAAATATCCACCCGCAGGTGGATATTTATTTTTAGTATTCAATTTCGGCGTCGAAGCCCGCTCCAACGTTGAATTTAAGAAGTCGGTCACGGGAGACAAGCATTACGTCGAAGCAGGGCTCCTTTTCGTTTGCCCAGCCGCGGGAAAGAAGGGTAAATGCGGGACAGTTTTCCCTGCCCGGGGAGCCTTGTCCGCCGTTGGTGGTAGCAGTGCCTGTTGCTATACTTGCAATTTTTGTTTTTGGGTCATAATATACAAGTTCTGAATGCATATGACCTAAATGATAGGAAAGAATTTTGCCCTTGTTTTCGGTATAATCTACCTCTATGCCAAGCTCGTCGTCGAAAAAAACAAGTTTATTCTGGAAAGCATCCAAAAGGGCGGTAAGCTCTTCCCCACCAAAATTGTTATCGAAATTTATTTCGTTATTCATACCAATGTGGCAAAGGAAGATTACATCTCCGTCAAAATCGGGGGTAAGCACCTCACGCGCAAGCCACTTGAGTTCATTTTGGGAATGACCGTAACGAAGCATATCGCGGGTACAGGCGGTAACGTTGCCCTCGCTGTCGAAGGGCAGACGGGCATCGAAGGTGTCCAGCGCAACTATGCGTGTGGTTTTGCCGTTTTTGAGTATATCGTAGTAATAGTATTTAGAATACTCGTACTCGCTGTCGAATACTGCGCCTTCAGGAATATAGGGGGTAAGGAAATGCTCCTTCCAGTATTTGTCGCTAAAGACGATTTCGGGCTTTATCTCCCCTCCCCAGGGATAGTAGATGCGGTGGAAAGAACCATCGTCGTGGTTGCCCATAAGGACGAAAATCGGCTTTCCTGCTGCCTTTAGAGGGTCGAGCTGGCGGGTTATCTGTCCTGCTGCGATTTCACGGGCATTGGAGGCGGTTTCGTAGCCGTTTATCATATCTCCGCCCACACATATAAAGTCGATAGAATCGTTATCCTTGGCGATGGTTGCCACGGCCTCGAGCTGTTTTATCATTCGGGCCTCGCGGAGGGCAACCCACTCAGGGTCTTGATAGCCCGTGAGGTTTCCGTCCTCGTCTTTTGTAAGGTAGGCGCCGTTATGCAGGTCGGTTATAAAAATATATCCCGTATCATCGGACTTTGCGGCGCTGAGCTTTTGCGCAACCGTTTTAATATCATTTTCGTAACAGTAGAATAATTCTTCACTCATATGTAAACACCCCTTTTTGCTCATTATATAACTATCACGCTTAAAAAGCAAACGAAAAAATAAATCACCTTCGAGGACGAAGGTGATTTATTGCTAGAACTTGTTTTTTAAAACTCGGCATAGTAGAGTATCTTCTTTTTTCCGGAGCCGATGGGCAGCTTATAGATGATGGTATCGCTTGAGGAAACCACATCGTAAGAGCCTGTTCCCATAGAAGAAACTATCTGCCAGATATTAGCCTCGGATGCATAGTTAGTTGCATCTAAATGGGTATGACCTGTGTGGAAGGAGGTAATGTGTCCGCCGTATCCACTGCTGAAATCAACGTCTATGCCCATAGAAGCGTTAGTATAGGTGGTTTTATTCTGATATGCTGCAAGGATTTCGCTGAGCACATCGGAATTACCTGCTGTATAATCACCTACCATGGGCTGATGAGAGAACATAATTACATCGCCCTCGGCAGATGCAAGAACGTTTGCGAGCCATCTGAGCTCGTCATCAGAATAGGCCATACGACGGGAGCCGTTGTATTCGAGAATCTCGCCCGTTTCGTCGTTCATTGCGTTGCGGGTATCCATTGCATCAAGCAGGATTACACGCTTCTTTTCGCCGTTCTTTACGAAATCGTAGTAATAGTACTTGGAAAGCTTGTCGCCGTTGGTATCGAGATATTCGGTGTCCTGTACAACGTCAACGTTGATGAATTCCTTCATAACGCCGTTATACCAATCGCGGTCGCTTACGATTTCGGACAGGTACCTGGTAGGATTGCTAAGGCCGTGCTGTGCGTTATATGCAGCGTAGAACTGGGACTGACCTGCATTATCGTCGTGGTTGCCGGGAATTATGAATACAGGCTTGGTGCTGTTTTTGAGGGGCTGGAATACAGCCTGCATCTGAGAAATAATAAATTCGCGAATGTTGTTTACCTTGCCTGCTGCCAGGGCTGCCTGATACATAGGACTGTGAGGTGTTTCGTAACCGTTTACGATGTCGCCTCCCACAACGATGAAGTCGATATTATCGTTGTTGTTTGCGAAGTCAACTATTTCGGTGAAGGTGTTTATAATGTGATTTTCGCGAGCATTTACTAAATCCTCGGCTTCATATACGGTATCGTAGGTGCCGGTAGGGTCTTTTCTAAGATATGCACCGGTATGAACGTCGGAAATGAAGATGTAGTTTACGGCAGAATCGGAAACTATTTCGAGGGTGTCAGCCACTTCGTTAGCACCGAAATCGTTCTTAAATCCGCCGCAGGCACGATAGGCATCTTCAGCAGGAATGGTTATTGTAATGTCCTCGTTGAGTGTACCGTTCCAGATTGTGAGTTCGCAGTAGGCATCTGTTGCGAGCACGTATGTGCCTGTACCTCTTTCAAAGTTGGGGCTTATCCAACCGGAGCCGGGTGAAGTCCAACGCTCTACCTTATACTGCTTATCAGAGTAGAAGGTTGTTCCTGCGGGAAGGAACAGGAAGTAGGATGACGCGCGCTGGTCTTTATTAAGCACGGTAGTTTCAAAGCTGCCTACGCTATCTGTTCCGGTTCTGATTCCTTCGTCGGGGATTACTATTTTGCTTTCGGTTTTGGCGGTGGATGCAGAAGCAGTTAAGAAGTCGGTATAGTATACGTCACCATTTGTGAATTTTACATAACCGCGGGTCTTGAACTTATAAGTATCGTTTGCATCCAAACCGTTTACCAATACAGAATATATGGTATTCTTGGTTACAGCGTTTCTGGCGAAATACTTGGAGGTGTCGGTGGAATTAACCTTGACAATGCCCTTTACTCCTGCGTTTTCAAGGATGAGCGCAGTTTCGTTGTCGGCACCGGTAACAAGAATGCCGTGTTCTAAGATAGTGTAGTTCTGTCCGTTGATGGTCATAACATCATCACCGCCACAGTTATAGGACATCATAAAGCGGATACCGTTTTCGGTTTTAACGGCACTTACCGCATCGGTTACGGCCGAAACGGTTATTGTATCTACATATACGTTAGCGGCAGTTTGAGCGCCTACAACAAGCGCTAAGGTGTAACCTCTTTCAAGAACTGCAGGGTTGGTTGCATCAACTATGAAGGAAAGCTTCTGCCAGTTGTCCCCTGCGGTGAGGTCATAGTATTTATCGATAGAAATGTTTTTACCCTTAGCAACGTTAGCAAGTTCACCAAGACCTACTGCAAGCTGAGCTGCAGCATCGGTTTTGTACATAAGGGTAATTCTATAAGACTGACCGTTTTTGATTGCGAAATTGTAGTTGTTCTTAATTTCGGTGGCAACGGTTTTTCCTGCAGAAATGACGAGTTTTAAGGAAGATGTTCCGGAATATGCCTCCTCGTCGGTGATTGCGGCATAGTCGGTGTTAATTGAAGCATTGTTGGAATACTCGAAATACTG
>JAXJWR010000374.1:0-2616 GCA_036307905.1 Acutalibacteraceae bacterium | reverse complement strand
GTAAAGTTCTGCTGAATACCCCATTTTGCAAGTCTGATTTTTGAACGATCCGGACCTGTTTCAATGATAAAGCTGTCTTCTTTAACAGCAATAATTTTGCCGTAAATACCGCCGATTGACAAAATCTCATCGCCAACCTGTGTATTGTTTTTCATTGCTTCCTCTTCCTTCTGCTTTTTGCGCTGAGGACGAATCATAATGAAGTACATAACAACAAACATAAGGAGAATGGGGAGAAGCATTATAAGGGTCTCGCCAAGTCCGCCTGTGGGCTGTTTAGCAGCATCAAGTAAAACAAAGTTCATAATTTTAACCTCCATAGATAATACAAAAGATATTATACACAGTAATTTGAGATTTTGCAAGCATTAAATGCGTTTGCTTAAAATCGGGTCATAGTGAGCCTTAAACTCTGCGAATCTGCCTTCGTCAAGAGCATTTCTGATTTCTTCCATAAGGGTATTATAAAACCAAAGATTATGCATAACAAGAAGTCTTTGTGAAAGCATTTCGGTGCTTTTAAGAAGGTGGCGGATATATGCCTTGCTGTACCTTCTGCAAACGGGACATCCGCAGTTTTCGTCAATGGGTGTCATATCGGTTGCGTATTTATTATTGTTGATATTTATAATTCCGTTCCAGGTGAAAAGATGGCCGTGACGGGCATTCCTTGAGGGCATTACACAGTCGAAAAGGTCGACTCCCCTTTCCACCGCATTAAGGATATTGGAAGGAGTACCAACGCCCATAAGGTATCTTATCTTATTTTTGGGCATATGGGGTTCTACCGCTTCAATAACCTTATACATTTCATCGGCAGTTTCGCCTACGGCAAGACCACCGATTGCATAACCATCCAAATCAAGCTCTGCAATATCCTTCATATGCTGAACACGAAGATCCTCGTAGGTGCAGCCCTGATTTATACCGAAAAGAAGCTGTTTTTTATTTATGGTGTCGGGCAAAGAGTTAAGCTCGTCCATTTTAGTCTTGCAACGCATAAGCCAGCGTGTTGTGCGGGCGCAGGATTCTTTAGCGTATTCGTATTTAGCAGGGTTCTCAACACACTCGTCGAAAGCCATGGCTATGGTAGAGCCAAGGTTTGACTGAATCTGCATACTTTCCTCGGGACCCATAAAAATCTTTCTGCCGTCAACGTGGGATGCAAAGGTTACTCCTTCTTCCTTGATTTTTCGAAGAGAGGCAAGAGAAAACACTTGAAATCCGCCGCTATCGGTAAGAATGGGGCCTTCCCAGGTTGTGAACTTATGCAGACCGCCACATTTTTTTATAAGCTCATCTCCGGGACGAACGTGAAGATGGTATGTGTTGGAAAGCATTACCTGACAGTGAAGCTCTTTTAAGTCCTCGGCAGAAACCGCTCCTTTGATTGCTCCGCAGGTGGCTACGTTCATAAAGGCCGGGGTTTGAACCGTTCCGTGGACCGTTTCAAAGGTGGCGCGTCGCGCCTTTCCTTCGGTTTTGAGTAAAGTAAATTTTGATTTTTCCATTATATCTCCCGTTTATAATATAAGCATCGCATCGCCAAAGCTGAAAAATCTGTATTTTTCGGCAACGGCGGTATTGTATGCCTTCATTGTATTTTCATATCCCGCAAAGGCTGATACCAACATAATGAGTGTGCTTTCAGGCAGATGAAAGTTTGTTATAAGTCCGTCCATACACTTAAACTCATATCCCGGGTAGATGAATATATCGGTATCTCCGTCACATTCTTTAATGCATCCGTGGAAGGTTGCGGCGCTTTCCAAAGTACGGCAACTTGTGGTGCCTACACAGATAACGCGTCCGCCTTCGGCCTTGGTTTCATTTATAAGTTCGGCCGTGTCGGCAGGTATAATATAATGCTCGGAATGCATTTTATGGTCGTTTATATTTTCTGCCTTAACAGGACGGAAGGTTCCCAGCCCCACGTGAAGGGTTACATATCCGATATTTATACCCTTATTTTTAAGATCGATAAGCATTTCATCGGTAAAATGAAGTCCTGCAGTAGGTGCCGCGGCTGAGCCCAACTCCTTAGAATATACAGTCTGGTAACGTTCCTTATTCTTCAGCTCCTCGGTTATATAGTGGGGCAGCGGCATCTGACCTACTTCATCGAGCAGAGCGTAAAACTCACCTTCACAGTTGAATTTAATTATCCTATTGCCTTCTGCGGTAGTTTCAAGAACATCGCAGGAAAGTTTATCGCTAAACTTAAAGGCTGTGCCGGGCTTGGCCTTTCTCCCGGGACCCGCCAGCGCCTCCCAGGTATCGTTTCCCATATTTTTAAGAAGCAAAAACTCTACCCTGGCACCTGTATCTTCCTTAATTCCGTAAATTCGGGCAGGGAGTACACGTGTGTTATTGAGAATAAGCGTATCGCCCTTCTTAAGATAGCTAAAAAGGGAGGTAAATTTTGTATGATTTATTGAACCGTTATCTTTGCTTAAAACGAGCAGTCTTGATGCGTTTCTGGGCTCAATAGGTGTTTGAGCGATAAGCTCTTCAGGAAGATTATAGAAAAAATCGCTGGTTTTCATAAAATTGCACAACTCCGAGGGTAACAAATTAAAATTGTTTAGCATAAAATATATTTGACAAACAATCACG
>JAXJWR010000373.1:0-3861 GCA_036307905.1 Acutalibacteraceae bacterium | reverse complement strand
GTCGATATGAAGGAGGCCCTTAACGGCATCGTAGGCGACGAAAGCTCTTATAAAGATTTCGGCTACTTTGGAATCCTTGGTGCCGATTTCGACGAAAACGGAAACGCTACGGGCGAGTATACCGAAAAGCCCTCCTACTACGTTCTTCAAAACATTGCGTCTATGTTCTGCGGTAATATTAAGGCCACCACCCACCCCTTCTACATAACCTCCGAAACGAGTCAGGTCGTTTACGATAAAACCCCTGCCCGAATGGATCTGACCACGGGCGTTATCGAGAAGGAGGGCGCAAAGGCTCTTATCTACTGGATGCCCACCAATATTATGACCACAAGCATCCATACCTTTATGCGCTGTGAGCTTTTCACCGGCGGCAAAGAGGTTAAGGTCATCGATATTATGAGCGGCGACATCTATAAGATACCCGACGAGGATATTGAGGACAGAGGCAACGGCGTAATCTTAATAAAAGAAATTCCCGTTAAGGATACTCCTCTAATCATCACCATCGGCGACTTTTACAAATAAAATCCCAAAAAACTTAACAGAACATTGTAGGGGAGGGGCTTGCTCCTCCCGTAAGGAGAATATTATGAACAAAGCAGTGTTTATAACCGGAGCACAAACCGGAACAGGCTATGGCATAGCCGAATATTTTGCCAAAAACGGCTGGGACGTTTTTATAACCAGCCGCAAAGGAGAGGAAGCCGAGAAAGCGGCTAAAAAGCTTAGTGAAACCTACGGGGTTTTCTCCAAAGGTTACGAGTGTAATATCGGCAACGAACAGCAGGTAATTGATATTTTTGCCGACATCGACACAACCGGTCGCTTTGTTGAAACTATCGTTCTAAACGCCGCAAATATGGGCTTCTATCCTGCTGATCCTGCCGCAGGACAGGACTTTTTTACCGTCCCTGTTGAGGACTTTGCAGAGGTTTTCCAGACTAACCTCGTTTGGAACTTCACAATGATTCGTCAGGCAGCCATCCGTATGCGCGAGCAGGGAAAGGGTGCAGTTGTTTTCATCAGCTCCAATACAGCATATCGTGCCATACCTAACCGTGCAGCATATTCGGCCTCCAAGGGTGGCATAAACTCCCTTTCCAAGGCTCTTGCCGTTGACCTCGGTCAGTTCGGCATTCGCAGTAACGTGGTTCTTCCCGGCACCATTAAGACCGAACGTTGGGTGGAGATGGGAAGCAAACAGATAGTAAACGGAACTTTAACTCCCATAGGCGATATTTCCGATTACGAGGACGTAGCCGCCGCCGCATATTATTTAGGCTCGGATATGTCTAAAAACGTTACGGGCACCGAAATCACCGTAGACGGCGGAATGACCTGTCAGCTTTATCCTAAACTTCTTAATGAGCTTAAGAGAAAACAGCTTGAAGGTAAGCTCTAAAATTATATTTTACGCGTAGGGCGGGACTTGATCCCGCCCTTTTTATCTGCTTGCATTTTATGGTTTTTGGTAGTAGAATTAAAATATCAATTATGCAAAGGGGATTTTTATGGAAAACAGACAATCTCTCGATACGCTTTGCGCCACCCTTGCTTATGCTATGGACCACGGCTGTCACGAGATAGATGACGGGTGCGGTTCCCACGGCCTGGATATGCCCGAGGATATAAATATTTGTCATTTTTATAAAGGCTATCCGAGGAAAGAGGGTTAGTATGCTTGTATACGCAATAAGACACGGTCAAAGCGAAAACAACGCCAAGGGACAGTGGACAGGTTGGTTTGATGCGCCTCTAACCGAAAAAGGCAAAAACGACGCTAAAAAAGCAGGGGAGTACATAAAAAATATTAAGTTCGATAAGGTGTATTCAAGCGACCTTATACGTGCTTTGCAAACTTCAGAGAATGCCCTTCCTTCCGAAACGGCAGAAAAAAACGCTCTGCTTCGCGAAATTCACCTTGGAAATATTGAAGGAAAGCCTATCCGCTGTCTTACGGAAGAACAAAACGATTGGGCGAGAAAACACGGATATGCAAAATACGGCGGCGAAACTATAGAAGAGTTTCACGAAAGAATTCGCAGTTTTATGGAAACTCTCGAAACGCTGGACTGCGAGAATGTTGCTGTTTTTTCCCACGCTGGCTGGATTAGGGGTATGCTGGGCGAAATTCTGGGTAAGCGATTGTCCAAAAAGCAACTGCGCTGTGGTAACTGCACCATAGCAATATTTGAATACAGCGATAGAAACTGGCAACTTCATAGCTGGATAAATCTGTAATGTCGCCAATAATCCAAAATTAAAGACAGTGTACTGTAACGTTACAGTACACTGTCTTTGTATAAGTAGCATTTTTCGTCGTGGGAATAAATTATACCTACTGCCTGCAAAAAAGAATAAATAATTGTAGAGCCCACAAATTTCATTCCTCTGCGTTTTAAATCACCGGATACCGAATCCGATAAAAGGTTGGTGGTCTTTCCCGTCTCGAATATTGTTTTGCCGTCATAAAAAGTCTTTAAATAATCGTAAAACGACCCAAACTCGTCCGTAATGCATTTAAAAATTTTGCTGTTATTTATGCTGGCAAGTGTTTTTAGTTTGTTTCTTATTATGTTTTTGTTGCCTAAAAGTTCGTTTATCTTTTCGTCGCCGTAGGCACACACCTTTTCCAAATCGAAATGGTCATATGCATCGCTAAAATTCTTTCTTTTATTTAAAACGCACTCCCACGAAAGCCCCGCTTGAAATGATTCAAGTATCAGCATTTCGTACAGATACTTGTCACTAAAATTGGGCACACACCATTCGGTATCGTGGTATTTTATATAGATAGGATTTTTCAGGTTGCACCAAAAACACCTTTTCTTGTTTTCCATCTTTTTCTTTGTATGCACCGATTAAAACAGTGTCTCACAAGGCTCGGGGATGTGGGAATGGTCGGTTTTCGAGTAAGAAATAAGGCGTTTTATAAGGTCGGTTTCTCTGTAAGCGTAGTCTATACCGTCGTTGTGTTCCATACCGCTAAGAGCGTTAAGTTCGGCAGTTCCTCCATTTTTTAGGGTGAACTCGACCATTATTTCCGATTGAGAAAAAGGAACCACAGAATCATCCGTGCCGTGATATGCAAGCACAGGAGTCTTTATAAGTTTGCCCGTGCGCCAAACTACGCCGCCACCGGCTACGGGTGCGATTGCGGCAAAGGTCTCGGGATAGCACATACCCATCTCCCAGGTGCCGTAGCCACCCATACTGGAACCTGTAAGAAGAATTCTATCCCGCGATATACCGTATTCTGCGGCCACGCAGTCGATAAGACACTTAAGCTCCTTTACCATATTGTTCCATATAAAGGGTGCAGGACACTGGGGGAACAGCACAACCGCATCGATTTCTCGCCCCTCTTTTATAAGCTTTGGAATTCCGTGGCGGTATATGTGATCGAAATTTCTGCCTCGTTCTCCCGCCCCGTGCAAATAGACGAGAAGGGGAGTGTCGGCAGTTATTTTTCCGATTGCCACTCCGTAATTCATTTGGTCGTTGTCCGAAAGAAATGTTTTTATTGTCATCATAAACTTTACCTAAAAGATTGAATTTGTTGAATCAATAATATCATATTTGCGGCACTAAATCAAGTTGCGGGCACAAAAAAATCTCGTTCCAAAGAACGAGATTTTTGGTGCCGCTAATCGGACTTGAACCGATACGGTATCGCTACCGAGGGATTTTAAGTCCCTTGTGTCTGCCTATTCCACCACAGCGGCATATTCATTTTTATCTTCTAATAGAGTGCTTGTGTGACTCTTGCGGTGCCCGACATTTTCTCGGACGTCGGTACACGTCCTCGCCTCTGTCGACCGCGGCGCCTTTTCGGCCTTCGCTTCATCACCCACCGGG
>JAXJWR010000372.1:0-2873 GCA_036307905.1 Acutalibacteraceae bacterium | reverse complement strand
TAGCAGTTTTGTAGGTGTAAATTTGTTTCCAAAGCGAAGATGAAAAACGCAGTAATACTGCCGTATTATAAGGCTTTTCAGCAAGATTTGGGGCAAATTTACCCGAAAAACCAAATTTTCACTATGGCGCACACCCGTGTTTTTACTTCATCTCATTTGCCATTTGGTAGAAGTTATAATACATTCCTTTTTGCTCGATAAGGGTTTCGTGATTGCCTGCCTCCACAATTCCCTCCTCGGTAAGCACCATAATGCGGTCGGCATTCCGTATGGTGGAAAGGCGGTGAGCCACCGTAACGGTGGTTCTGCCCTCGCTGAGGGCGGCAAGGGATTTTGCCACGGCAAACTCGCTTTCGTTATCCAGGGCCGAGGTGGCCTCGTCCAGAATAATTATTGGGGGATTTTTAAGGAAAACACGGGCAATGGAAATTCTCTGCTTCTGTCCTCCCGAAAGCTTTACTCCCCTTTCGCCCACGTAGGTATTATAGCCATCCTTAAGCTCGCATATAAATTCGTGAGCGCCCGCCTTTTTGGCCGCTTCGATTATCTCCTCCTCGGTAGCGCCCTGACGGCCGTAGGCGATATTCTCCATCACCGTACCCGAAAACAGATATACCTCCTGCTGAACTACACCGATATTGGAGCGCAGACTTTTAAGGGTGTATTCCTTCAGATTTCTGCCGTCCAGCAGGATTTCTCCCTCGCTTACGTCGTAAAAACGGGGAATAAGGTTGCAAAGGGTGGTTTTTCCGCCTCCGGAAGGGCCTACAAAGGCCACCTTTTCGCCGGGTTTTATGGTAAGATTAAGGTTTTTAAATACCAGGTTGTGGTCGTCGGGATATTCGAAGGAAACATTCTTAAACTCGATATTACCCTTTACGTTTGTAAGCTCTACCGCATCCTCTGTATCGAAAATTTCCACGTCGGCATCCATTATCTGGAGGAAGCGTTCAATTCCCGTCATACCCCTTTGGAATTGCTCGGAAAACTCGATTATTCGGCGCACCGTTGCAATAAAGGTGGTTACGTAAAGCAGAAAGGCCACCAAATCGCCGGGGGTGATGGCACCCTTTATCATAAAGATACTGCCTGCGATTACGGTAACGGCATACATAATACCGTCGAAAAGGCGGGTTGTGGTCTGGAAGGAGCCCATATACATATATGACCTTTTCTTTATGGAGAAGAATTTAATATTATCCTTTTCGAACTTCTGTTTTTCCAGCTCCTCTCCCGTGAAGGCCTTTACCACCTTTTGACCGAGCAGAGAATCCTCTATTCGGGCGTTCAGCTCGCCAATCTGGTTACGCTGCTCGCGGAAGGTTTCCCGCATTTTACGGTTTATCTTTTTGCAGATAAGTATCATTACGGGGATTATCACAAAGATTATAAGAGTTAGGGGAACGTTTATGTTAAGCAGTATAACAAAGGAAACTATACCCTTTATTCCCGCAATGAAAAATTCCTCGGGACAGTGGTGGGAAAACTCGGTAACGTCGAAAAGGTCGGAGGTGATTCGACCCATTATCTGTCCCACCTTGGTGTTGTTAAAATAAGTGTTGGAAAGCTTGTTTAAATGGGCGTAGGCATCCCGTCTCATATCGGTTTCAATCCTTGTTCCCATTACGTGACCCACGTAGGCCATATAATAGTAGGCGGCGGCATCTATAATGCGAAGCGCCAGATAGAGTATTCCCACACCCAGAACGTATTCTATTGTAAGGGCCGCACCATCACCAAGGCCCGAGTTTGTTATCCGCTTCATAATAAGGGGGAGAATTATCTCGCAGACGGTGGTAAGGGCGGCACAGAATAGGTCGAAAATAAGGGTGGGTATGTATTTTTTATAATATGGAGTAAACCGACGAAGCAGTTCTCCTGTTTTGTATTTTCGGTCGTTTGTCACAAAATCACCTCTTTTTTTATTATAAACCCACCCGTCCCCTAAATCAAGAAGCTGTTGAAAAAACAAAGGAAAAATGATACTATTATAAAAAACAAAAGGGAGGGTTTTTATGAAAAAAGCGATTGCCTTTATACTGGCAGTATGCCTTGCTGTTATGCTTTCGGCCTGCAAAACCGAAAACGAAGGTTCGGCTCTGCCCTCCTCATCTATACCCTCCTCTACCGCTCCTTCCTCTTCCCACGAGGACAGCTCTTCCGATAAAAGCTCCTCCTCAGTAAGCTCGTCCCAGACCACCATAAAAGAAACGGTTCTTCCCGCCATACATATAGATACGTCGGGCGAGGAAATACCCATCGACAAAACCGCTATAAACTGCAACGTCACCCTTTCGGAGGAGGGAAAAACCTTGTCCGCCCCCCTTAATGCTACCATTCGGGTGCGGGGCAACGGCTCTTTAAACGTGGCAAAGAAGTTTGGAAAATACCCCTATAAAATTAAATTTAGCGAGAAAATTAACCTTTTCGGCATCGGTGACGGAAAATCCAAGGACTGGGTGTTGCTTGCAAACAGGGACGACCGCACCATGCTTAGAAACTACGCTGCCAAAACTCTGGGAAAACTTTTGGACGGTATCACCTGGTCGCCTGCGGTCTGCTTTGTGGACCTTTATATCGGAGGCGATTATGCAGGGGTTTACGAGCTTAGCCAACAGGTAGAGGTTTCCTCACACAAGCTTCCCGTAAACGACAGCCTTACTTTAGGCGAAAACGGATTTCTGGCAGAGCTTGACTACTATGCCAAGACCCCCGACGAGGACGATAT
This sequence comes from Acutalibacteraceae bacterium, assembly GCA_036307905.1. Classification (GTDB taxonomy): domain Bacteria; phylum Bacillota; class Clostridia; order Oscillospirales; family Acutalibacteraceae; genus SFWF01. Next base: position 145 of record JAXJWR010000372.1, on the reverse strand, counting down.
TACCTTTACGGTGGGTAAAAGCTATTATACCGTAAAAAGCAGGGTGCAAAACGACTCCCAGCTAACCTTTATAAAAGAATATATTACCGAGGTTGAGGAGGCAATCTTCGCCCACGACATCCAAAAGCTCTCAAAACTTGTGGAT
>JAXJWR010000371.1:0-2277 GCA_036307905.1 Acutalibacteraceae bacterium | reverse complement strand
GTCATTCCCATGATAATAGGAGAGGTTCGAAGATACCTGCGAGACAGCAGTCCCGTAAGAGTGAGCCGATCTATTAAGGATACTGCTTATCACGCAATGCAAGCAAAGGAGAAACTAACTGTAAAGCTGGGCAGAGAGCCTGACGTACACGAGATTGCCACCGAAATGGGTGTTTCAAAAGCCGATGTAGTAATAGCTTTGGAAAGCGTTGTTGACCCAATCTCCCTTTACGAGCCTGTGTATTCAGACGGCGGAGATACTATATTCGTAATGGATCAGGTAGGTGATAAAAACGACGACAAAAATTGGCTGGATGAAATTTCTCTTAAGGAGGAAATTAAAAAGCTCTCCGACAGAGAGCGTATGATACTTTCACTCCGTTATATGAAGGGAAAAACACAGATGGAGGTATCAGGCCAGATCGGCATTTCTCAGGCTCAGGTTTCACGTCTGGAAAAGGGCGCAATCTGTAAAATTAAAGGAAATTCCGTTTTTTAGTTTAATAATCTTAAAATTTTCATATAATTACCGAGGTGATTATATGATACAGCGTATTGCAGAGCTTAAGGACAGACAGGTCGTTTGTGTTAAGGACGGAATGATACTGGGTTTTGTTGGTGACATTGAACTCGATACAGAAAACGGTAGACTTTCTTCCATTATTATTTACGGAAAAGCAAAAGCTTTCGGTCTTTTCGGTCGCGAGGATGATTTGGTCATTCCATGGGAAAATATCGAAATTATCGGAGAAGAAACCATTCTTGTAAATTGCAGTATCTAGTTTAACTTTTTAACAATTATATCTTCCGCCATTTTGCAAATAGTAAAAAGGCGGAAGGATGTGAAACGAATGAAAAGTTTAAGAGTAGCAATAAAAACAACAACTATATTTTTATTTTTGTTGTCAATTTTTGCTTTTGGCTCGATGATTTACGTTAATAAAACCGTTTCCGATTATTATTGTGTGAACACAGGGGAGGCACTAAACATCAATTCTGCCGTTCCCGTCAGAGTTTCATATACAGTAAAGGAGGACGCCCAAGCCGGAAAGAACGCAACCTCCGGCAGTACCTTTAAAATGGATTTAAAGGTGCTGGGTGTAATACCGGTTAAAAAGATAAGCGTCAGGGTCGTAGACGAAAACTACGTTGCCGTACTTGGAACTCCATTCGGAATTAAAATTTATACCGAGGGTGTTTTGGTAGTGGATTTCACTGATGTCGATACTGAAAATGGTTCGGTAAATCCAGCGCGGGATGCAGGTCTTGAAAAAGGAGATTTTATAGTTTCCCTAAACGGAGTTAAGGTTTATACCAACGAAGAGGTATCGAGAATTATTTCAAATTCTCAGGGAGAAACCATTGCCGCAAAAATCATGCGGAACGGCAAAGAAATGATCTTGTCCATAAAGCCGGCAGCAGAAAAAGGCGGACCGTACAGAGCCGGTGTCTGGGTTAAGGATTCCTCTGCAGGCATTGGTACAATGACCTTTTATTGCCCCAGATATAACGTTGCCGCAGGACTTGGTCACGGCATCTGTGACAGCGATACGGGAACGCTGTTATCTCTTGGTTCGGGAGAGCTGGTTTCGGCTAATATTGTATCTTATGTTAAGGGTAAATCAGGTCAGGCAGGGGAGCTTAAAGGAGCTTTCACCGGAAAGAAAATTGCAGATTTGCAGCTTAACAGCGAACAGGGAGTTTACGGAAATGTCACCTGTGATATCAATATGGAAAATATGTTTCCGCTGGCTTTAAAGCAGGAGGTAAGAAACGCAAAGGGATATATACTAACCTGTATTGATGGCAGCACTCCGGAGTATTATTCTTGCAATATAAAGGTGCGAAATCAGGATAAAACGCAAAACCTTCTGGTGGAAATTACCGACGAAAGACTTCTTTCCACAACCGGGGGAATACTGCAGGGAATGAGCGGAAGCCCCATTATCCAAAACGGCAAACTTATCGGTGCAGTAACCCACGTCCTCGTCGACGACCCCACACGTGGCTACGGCATTTTTGCGGAAAATATGCTTGAAACCGCACAATCTGTAGGGCAGGGGCTTGCTCCTGCCGATAAACTAAAAGATGCATCGTAACAGCAAGGGCTCCATACGGAGTCCTTTTCTATTGCAATTTAAATTTTAATGTGTTATACTAATTTTGCCAAACTAACTGAATATGTGTGTGAAATCGGGTGTATTTTCTTTTTATAAGAATAAATGCGCTCCATTATAGTTATTCTATAATTGGCACTAAATTTGATAAAAATGCAAAT
>JAXJWR010000370.1:0-5615 GCA_036307905.1 Acutalibacteraceae bacterium | reverse complement strand
GGTAGACGTTCACAACCCCGATGAAATTATAACGGTTGAAATTCGCGATTATGCCGCATACATCCGTGCAGGACAGCTTCACGGTGCGGGAGGACTTCCCGTAGGTACAGCCGGCAAGGCCGCAATTCTTATTTCGGGAGGTATCGACAGTCCCGTTGCTGCTTGGACTATGGCAAAGCGCGGTCTTAAACTGGACGCAATACATTTCGCAAGTCCTCCGTACACCAGCCCCCGAGCCGAGCAGAAGGTTAAGACCCTTCTTTCAAAGGTGGCCCTTTACAGCGGAACAATAAAACTGGCAATCGTTCCCTTTACGGAGATTCAGGAAGAAATTGCAGAAAAATGCCCCGAAGAGTATTTCACCCTCATTATGAGAAGAATGATGATGCGAATTGCCGAGAAGATTGCTGTTTTCCATAAAAACGGCGCTTTAATCACAGGAGAAAGTCTTGGGCAGGTTGCGAGCCAGACTCTTCCTGCAATCGGTGTTACCGATGCGGTAACCATGATTCCCGTTCTGCGTCCGCTTATTGGCAGCGACAAGGAAGAAATTATCAGAATTTCCAGAAAGATAGACACCTTTGAAACCTCCTGCCTTCCCTATGAGGACTGTTGTACGGTATTTACCCCCAAGCATCCCAAAACCCGTCCTACCGTAGCCCTTTGCGAACAGGCCGAGGCAGCTCTGAATATCGACGAGCTTGTTAAGAAGGCTGTTGAAAACACCGAGTTTACTTACATTGATTGATAACGGAGGCCAAAATTTTTATGAACGTTGAACTTATTTGCGTCGGAAGCGAATTGCTTGCAGGAGACGTGGTAAACACCAACGCCGCACACATTTCCAAAAGGCTGCGCGAGCTGGGTCACGAATCTTTCAGACAATATGTAGTAGACGACAATAAAGAACGCCTGAGCGAGCTTGTAAGCGAGGCTTTCGAAAGATGCGACCTGCTTATAACCACCGGCGGTCTTGGTCCTACTGACGACGATATTACCAAAGAAACGGTATGCGAATCGCTGGGGCTCAGGCTGGTTGAAAATCCTGTATGCATCAGACATCTTGAGGAGTATTTCAAAAGTTATCATAACAAGCCTACTCAAAACAATTACAAACAAGCTACCGCTCCCGAAGGTGCGAAAATCATTAAAAACGATTTGGGAACGGCCTGCGGTATTTATGTGGAAAAGGACGGCAAAAAAGTAATTATGCTTCCCGGTCCACCCAGAGAGCTTGTTCATATGTTTGATACCTATGTTGTTCCCTACCTCAAAAAGCTTAACCACCACGCAATAGTTACCCACACCTTAAACGTGTTTGGTATGGGAGAATCTCTAATTGAAACTCTTATTAAGTCCTACTGTGGTCTTGAAAATCCCGTTGTTGCCACATACTGCGGTAACAACGAATGTGCAGTTCAGATAACCGCTACTGCACAAAACGATTCTGCCGCCGAGTCACTTTGTGCGGCTACTATGCTTAAAATTAAAGAAATTCTCGGAGATAACGTATACGGTGTAGACTCGAAGGGGCTTGCACACGAAGTCGTTGGCGCGCTTAGAGCTTCCGAGATGAAAATATCTACTGCCGAATCTTGCACCGGTGGTATGCTTTCCCAATCTCTCACATCAATCCCCCACTCTTCGGATGTAGTTGAAATTGGAATCCTGGCCTATTCTAACCGAATTAAGAACGAGGCCCTTTCGGTACCTTTTGACGTTTTGGAAGAATATGGTGCCATAAGTCCCGAAACCGCTATGTATTTAGCTAAAAATGTAAGAATTCTTAGCGGCTCGGATATCGGTGTTGGCATAACCGGAAATGCAGGACCTTCAGCAAGCGAAAACAAACCCGTTGGTCTTGTATACGTTTCCATTGCAGACAAAACAAAATACTTTGTTAAAAAGCTGGAGCTTCCACCCCACTACGACAGAGAGAAAATTCGCAGTTATGCAACACTCACCGCACTTGACCTTGTGCGCAGATACCTTTCTGCTCGTCCTGCGGCCCTGCCCGGTATGATTAGTTATGCCGAACCACATGTGTTTGAAGAAAACAAACCCGAGGAAGAGCCGATAATAGAAGCTGCAGCAGAACCCACAACTGATAATGTTCCCCGCGCGTTTGACCCCAATATGAATTTTATGGTGTTTGACCCCGAAGACTACGACGGTGAAGACACTGATCTAATAATTGATAATGGGGCGGCAAACGGCGACACCGCATCTAACGAAGGAGGTAATAAGGCCGTCTCCCTCGTTAGTAGTAAATTCAAAAAAGTTACCCAAAAACTTTCTGCATTTATGGGACGTATTTTTCCTGCAAAAAATGATAGGTTTGTAGAGAGAATAATAAAAGTGCTATCAATTATTGCAGTTATCGGTTTGATAGTTTCTTCGGTATTTTTTGTAACCAACTTCACCTTTGAAAGTACGCAACGCGGCCTTATTGAGGATGCTCGCGACAATTTCGAGTATGAGACAGTCGATCGAAACGACGATACCAAGATTTATACCGCATTTGAACAGCTATTAAGTAAAAACCCCGATATAAAAGGCTGGATTTCAATATCCAACACCAATATCGACAACCCTGTTTATCAGACCGACAATAACGACTATTATCTTACCCACAATATGAACAAGGATAAAAGCCGTTACGGAGCTTTATATTTTGACTGTGGTAATACCATTTCGGCAGAGGGTAACAGCAAGAACCTTACAATTTATGGTCACAATATGCGTGACAAATCTATGTTTGGTACCCTTAGCAAATACCGTTCACTTAAGTTCTATAAGAACAATCCGATAGTAAACCTTAAAACCCTTTACGATCAGCAGCGATATATTGTTTTTGCTGTGATTATCACCAATGCTACCCCGGAAGACGATAACGGATACCTTTATAATTTCACCAAATCCGATTTCGCTTCTGACGAGGAATTCAATGCTTGGATAAATGAAGCTAAGGAACGTTCACTTATCGACACCGGTATAACCGTTACTCCCGATGATAACATTATCACACTATCGACCTGTTGCTATGATTTTGACAATGCTCGTTTTGTGGTAATGGCAAAAAGCATTAACGAGGAAGATACGGTAGCAAGCGCTACACTTAACAAAAACGTAAGATATCCTCAGGCTTGGTACGACAAAAACGGACTTGACGGGTATAACAGCACCGAAACCGAAAGCAGTACACCCTCTTCTTCACAGGACACTTCTTCTACCGACAGCTCAGAAACCGTCACAAGTGATCCCCAAAGCTCCGAAACCGATTCATCTGAAAATTCTTCCTCTGAAGCAACCACATCAACAATCACTTCATCAGAAGTTTCCAGCACAACTTCATCCACCGTAGTCTGCACGCACGAATTTACACGCGAGCTTGCTACACCGGAATTTCTGTGTACTAATGCCACCTGTACCAATGCGGCAACCTATTATATCTCGTGCACCCATTGCGGAGAAAAGTCCAATCAAACCTTTGTAAACGGCGAGCCTGCTCCACATTCGCCCGATGCTGTGTGGCACACTGATGATATGGCTCATTGGCACATTTGCTTGATATGCGGTGGCGAGGTAAATACCGAGCCGCACTATCCCGATAATAATTGTGAAGTTTGCGGTTATATAAAAGAGACCACCGACACAAACGGATAGCTTAAGATAAGAATAGAAGGAGAAAAAAATGTCGAATCTTAAACTGGACATCATTTACTACAAAACTGCGTCTGACTTTGAGATGGAGTTTAACCTCAGTGGATGTTGCAGAATGCGTATATTTAAAGACAACATCGACACCCCCAGAGGACTTGTTAACACTCTCGCAAGGGACGTTGCGAGAAGCCAGGTTATACTCATCGTTACCGATTTAACAGGTCCTGACAGCGGAATACCCATAATATCAAAGGCAATCGGAATGGCTCTGACCTCCCCCGATAAGGAGGAGTTTGGAATACTTACCGCCGACCCCGTAAGTATTCCCGAAAGCTCTGTTCCTTTAGTAACAAAATCGGGAATCTTTGGAGGTTGCATAATTGAATGCGGCCCCCAGTCGATTATAATACTTTCTTCTGTACGCTCCCTCAGACACGAGGTATTAAAGGCATACGTACACAACTATATTTTTGACATTGGACAGCTTCACGCATATAACGAGCGCGTAAGCAAAAACAATGCCGTTACCCTGCCTCCTACTATTGGAAAGCCCTCCCGAGATGCGCAAAGCGAAAAAGCAAATACCGATGCCGAAGAACCAAGTAACGAAAACCCCGAATCTGCCACAGAAGCATATAATCCAAATTTGCTTATTACAAATATTGCGACAGAAAGCATTGATGAAATTGAGCCGGGCTCCCCTGCCTCCGGACCCAAACAAAAAAAGACCTCCAAGGGACGCGCTACAAACATCCTGCTTTTGATTTTTATTATACTTCTGCTCTTAGGCTTTGGAGTTCTGGCCTACTTCTTTGTATATCTGCCCTTAATCGGAGAGCCCGGTGTGTTTGCAAATGGCACCGATAACTTTATAACCGATATTCTAAACATTTTTACCGAATAGGAGATAATATGGATTCAATAATTTCTGCTATGACAGAATTTTTCAAATCTTGGCTGTCGCCCGAGGTAATAATATTTTTAATTTCTCTGCTTCCCGTCCTTGAACTGAGAGGTGGACTTATTGCTGCCGCAATCCTTGGGGTGGAATGGTGGATTGCCTTTCCTATCTGTGTTATAGGTAATATGCTACCTATACCATTTATACTCTTGTTTATTAGAAAAATATTTGATTTTATAAAGAAAACCAATTTCTTATGGATGGGAAATTTGGTTACTAAATTGGACGAAAGAGCACAGAATAAAAGCAAAGGCGTTGAAACCGCCAGTTTCTGGGGCCTTTTCGCTTTAGTTGCAATTCCTCTGCCCGGCACAGGAGGTTGGACAGGAGCTCTGGTTGCTAACATTCTTAATGTCAAGATAGGCCGAGCATCCTGGATAATTACTTTAGGAGTAATTACAGCAGGACTTATAACCTCCTTTATAAGTTACGTCATTCCTATGTTATTTGTATAAACTGTCATTAGTTCGAATTTATAAGAAACGCCTCCGAATCGTTTCTTATATTGAGTAATACTTACAAACAATATCATTTAGAGCAAACTCGTTGGGACAGACGTCCACGACTAACCAACCATATACATTTATTACCATAGATAACGTACTGTCCCAGAGACCTGTCCCCCTACACGTAGAAAATCCCCGAGCAACTGCTCGGGGATTTTTTATTTATGCCAGTTTTCCTTTTACTACCTTATAGGTTTTGCCGTTATATACGACGCTTCCTGTGTAGTTAAAGTTTACACGGCCTCCGCTTACGTAATACCAGGTGCCGTTATATTTAACTAGGGTAGTGTCCTTTACCCACTTACCACCGTTTACGTGGTACCACTGGTTATTGTACTTTACAAGGGTGTTAGATTTGAAATCTACCTTTCCTGCATTTACATAATACCAAGTGCCGTTATACTGTACCAGTGTAGTGTCCTTAACCCACTTACCACCGTTTACATGGTACCACTGGTTATTGTATTTTACAAGGGTGTTATCGC
>JAXJWR010000369.1:0-2757 GCA_036307905.1 Acutalibacteraceae bacterium | reverse complement strand
TCTACAACAAGACCCATACCGTCAAAAACGGCTGTGTCCCCTTTTCTGAGTTTTTTTCCGCGCATTTCGCAAACTTCTCCGTTTACGGTTACCTCTCCGTTTTGTATAACTATCTTTGCGTGTCCTCCGGTAGAAACGTAGCCTGCCAGCTTTAAAGCAGCATCTAAACGGATAAATTCTTCTTTAATAAATATTTTTTTATATTCCATAATTTCCTTTCCCTCGGCCCCAGGCCCTTTGCCCTTAACCCTGATTAAAATAGCCTTTGCTATTTTAATCTCATCGGCATTATCATATAAAGGAAGTTGTCACCTTCGGTAGGCTCGATAATAAAGCCCTTGCTGCCGCCCTGGAAGCTCATTTTAACAAGGTCGGTTTCGGTGGCACGAAGTGCATCAAGCAAATACTGCGAGTTTATACCAATTTCGAATTCGGGACCTTCAAGCTCAGTTTCGTATGTATCGGTAGCACATCCCACAGCCGAAATACATTTGAAGGTAGAAACAGGATTTCCGATAGCACAGCGCACGGGAGTGGTTAAACGGTCGTTTACAACAAGGCTGATACGCTCGATAATATCAATAATATCCTTGGTTTTAACGGTAAGAACCTGGGTGAAATCTTTAGGAATTGCTTTTTTATAATCAACAAACACACCCTCTAAAAGTCTGGAAACAAGGGTATAACCGTCAATTTTAAAGGAAACCAGCATTTTGGAAACAAAAAGCTCAATATCCTCGTCGTCGTTTGTAATTATTTTGACAGCTTCGCCGATAGCTTTGCCGGAAATAACAAAATTACAATCGACAGAGGTTTTTATATTTTCTTTTCTTATTCCCACACGACGGCCGTCGATACCTATAAACTGGGCAACTCCGTTTTCAACCGTAATGTTAAGGCCGGTGAGAATGGGTCGGCTTCCTTCGGTGGTAGCAACGGCAAAAAGGGTTCCTCTTACCATTTCCTTTAAAAGTCCGCCCGGCATTACTATTTTTTCGGTTTCGGGAACAGAGGGAGTTTCGGGAAAGTCAAGAGCACTCATACCCATAATATCGAAAACTGCATTTCCGGAACGGATGTGGCACATTAAACGCTCGTCAGCTTCGATAGTAACCGAAACACCGTCACTCTTTCTTAGAATTTCGGTTAAAAGCTTTGCGCTTATAACAATGTCACCTTCCTGCTCGCAATTAGCATAGATGACCTTTTTCATGCTCATTTCAAGGTTATAGCTTACCAGAGTGATTTTTCCCTGTTCGGCAGAAATAAGAATTCCCTCTAAAACGGGCTGACTGGTTTTTGTAACTATTCTTGAAAGATTTTGTACTGCATCCAAAAGTTCATTTCTTTGGGTGGTAAAAAGCATAAAGAAAACTCCTTTAGCGAAAATTGGTTTTTTAAATTAAATAAATAATTAAAAACAGAAGTATTATTAGGGGCTGTGAATAATGTCGAAAAGTGGGTTTAGGCCTTTAAAATAAACTGTTTTCAGCCTCTTGATAAAAAATGGAAAAAAACTGAAAATGTTAATAGCTTTTTTGTTATCCACACCGTTGTGTAAAACCCGCTGTTAATTAACCTTAATAATGTGAATAACTTTTAAATTAAAAACCTGAATGGCCCGACATTATGTTATAAGTTTTTATGGTAGGGTCTGGCGGCACGCCACTAGGATTCGTTTTTCAGATTTTTAATAATATCGTCGATAATTTCCTTCTCGTGGGGATTATCCTTTAAGAAGCTTTCTACCTTCTTAACAGCATAAAGAACGGTTGTATGGTCCTTTCCGAAGGCTTCACCGATAGGCTTATAGGAAAGCTCGGTAGTTTCACGGGCGATATACATTGCAATCTGACGGGCCTTTGCAAGCTCGGCCGTTTTGCGCTTGGAAATTATATCCTTTTCCGAAACGTCGTATGTACGGGCAACCTCGGCAATGATTTTTTCAATCTTAATAGGCTCGGGCTTGGTGTCGTTTACAACCTCGCGGATAATGTTCTGAACTACGGCAACGGTGGGAGTATGGTTTTGAATACTGATAAGGGCCTGAAGCTTCTTAACAACTCCCTCAAGCTGACGAATGTTCATCTTGATATGCTCGGCAATATAGTGAACAAGGTTTTCTTCAATGGAAATTCCCAGAGATTCGGCCTTTTTCTTAATAATTCCTACGCGGGTTTCATAATCGGGAGGAGTTATGTCGGCGAAAAGACCCATTTCCAAACGATTTCTGATACGGTCGTCGAGAGTCTTAACATCCTTCGGGGGCCTGTCCATAGTGAAAACAAGCTGTTTTCCGCCCTGGTGAAGGGCATTGAAGGTGTTAAAGAATTCTTCCTGGGTCTGTTCTTTACCTGCGATGAACTGAATGTCATCGATAAGCAGTACGTCAAGATTGCGGAAACGGTTTCTGAAAAGGTCGGTAGTGCCGGTGTGGATAGCCTCGATAAGGTTGCTGGTAAACTCTTCACAACGGACGTATTCGATACGCTTTTCGGGAAATTTTTCTTTAATGCGGTTGCGGATGGCCAGCATAAGGTGAGTTTTACCTACACCTGAATTACCGTATAAAAACAAAGGGTTATATTGATTTGAAAAAGGTTTTGCGGCAACCGCTTTTGCTGAAGCGTGAGCAATCTGGTTAGAAGGACCGACAACGAAATTATCAAAAGTATAAATATCTTGTGTATTTGAAATTTCATTTGTAGTTTTTTTAGGCTCGTCCGATTGAACAATGATTTCAATTGTCATAGGAAG
>JAXJWR010000368.1:0-6432 GCA_036307905.1 Acutalibacteraceae bacterium | reverse complement strand
GCATACGGCAGCACCCTGCCTGTCAAAATTTCAAGCGGTAACACCTGGGCAGGCGTTGCAGGCTGGGCAGATGCAGGTATAATCGTACCATACACCTATTATAAGCAGTATGGAGACCCTTCTATTCTCTCCGAATACTATGACTCTATGGCCAAATATATGGATTATCTGAATTCCATGGATAAGCGTATCGGCCTCAGATTCGGCGACTGGCTCTCATACGCAGCCAATGATACTCAGATGTATGAGTATATAAGCTACGTATATACCATCTGGGATACTCAGATGATGCAGGAAATAGCAGAAACCCTCGGAAAGACCGACGACGTGGCAAAGTGGGCAACTATGGAGCAGAAATATCTTGATATTGCACGTCCCCTCTATCTCGATGCAAACGGCGACCATGTTATGACCCAGCAGACCGCACTTCTCTTTGCCCTTAAGGTGGGACTCTATAAGGATGAGGCGGCCTATGAGCGCGGTAAAGCGGCTCTGGTTTCTGCAATAGAGAATAACGGCAACAAACTTAATACGGGATTCCTCGGCACCTCCATACTGATGGAGACCCTTGTGGAAATAGGAGAGGCAGACCTTGCTTACGAGCTTCTCTTCCAGGAAGGCAATCCCTCATGGCTCTACTCGGTAAAGCAGGGAGCCACCACGACCTGGGAACGCTGGAACAGCTACTCGGTTGAAAACGGCTTCGGAGCCGTCTCTATGAACTCCTTCAACCATTATGCATATGGCTGTGTGGGTGAGTTTATGTATAACACTATGCTGGGTATTAACCCCGACGGTGAGGGATTTGATAAGATACTTCTTACCCCAATTACCACCGACAAAATAACCTATGCAAATGGCTCCTACGATTCTGTAAACGGTCTTATAAAGAGTGAGTGGAAACTGGATGCCAAAAACCGTTATACCTACGGCTTCACCGTTCCCATGAACACCACCGCTACCGTAAGACTTGAAAAACAGGACGGAATTTACTACGTGAACGGAACTGACGTCAAGGACGCCACCCTTGCAGACGACGGAGCAGCTTTCTTAAAGTAAGAGGACGGCTACGTGTATTTTGAAGTGACCTCGGGCAACTTCACATTCACCTGCGAGGATCTTCCGGGCGATCTTAACGCTGACGGTACCGTAGACAGCAAAGATGCAACTCTTCTCCGCAAGATGCTTATCGGAAGCGAGAAGGTAACCTCCGCAGCCGATGTAAACGGTGACGGAAAAACCAACATTTGCGATCTTGTCGCACTTCAAAAAAGAATTTAGCGTATATTTTTCCTTTCAAACGAAAAGAGCACTCGATATGAGTGCTCTTTTCGTATTCTGAATTCAGTTTATTTAAAGTACGTCTGCAATATCCAAAACAAGCTTTTCGGTCTTTTCCCAGCCAAGGCAGGGGTCGGTGATAGATTTTCCGTAAACTCCTTCGCCGATGCTCTGGCAACCGTCTTCAATATAGCTTTCGATCATAAGACCTTTAACCATTCTTTTAATATCGTTGCTGTGGCGCATACTGTGAAGAATTTCTTTTGAAATTCTTGTTTGCTGTTCGTATTGTTTGTTAGAATTAGAATGGTTGGTATCAACTATCACGCCCATATTTTCAAGGTTTTTAGCGCTGTATGCATTGTAAAGCCTTATAAGGTCCTCGTAGTGATAGTTGGGGATAGCCTGTCCGTGCTTGTTGACCGAGCCTCGGAGAATTGCGTGGGCAAGGGGATTTCCGCTTGAGGTAACCTCCCATCCGCGATAAATAAAATCGTGGGAGTGCTGTGCGGCGGTAATAGAGTTAAGCATAACCGAGTAGTCGCCGCTGGTGGGGTTTTTCATTCCTACGGGAATTACCATTCCGCTGGAAACAAGGCGGTGTTGCTGATTCTCTACCGACCTTGCGCCGATGGCAACGTATCCCAGCAGGTCGTCGAGGTAACGATAGTTTTCGGGGTAGAGCATCTCGTCTGCGCAGGAAAATCCAGTCTCGTCAATAGCGCGGGTGTGAAGGTGACGAATAGCAAGCAGACCCTTTAGCATATCGGGCTTCTGATTTGGGTCGGGCTGATGTATCATACCCTTATAACCGTCTCCTGTAGTTCTCGGCTTGTTGGTATAGATTCTGGGGATTATAAGTATTTTATCCTCCACCTTTTCCTGAAGCTTTTTAAGACGGTGGATATAGTCCATAACAGGATCTTCACTGTCGGCCGAGCAGGGGCCTATAATAAGCACAAATTTATCGTTTTCTCCCAAAAAGACCTTTCTTATTTCGGCATCTCTTGCGGCCTTTTTTTGTACAACATCTTCTTTCAGAGGATATTGCTCTTTAATTTCCTTTGGAATAGGGAGTTTTTGGTGAAATATCATTCTGCTGTAACACTCTTTTCTTAAAATGATTTCAGGTCATTATAACATATACGCATTTCTTTTTAAAGAGTTTTTTGAAAACGCATGGCATTACTTGCTTTATTGACTTTTTTTGTCTGATGTTATATAATTATTTTAAACTATGAAAGTGAGGTAAAATTTATGGATAACAGATTTATCACAAAAATTGAGACATGTCCCGCAGAAGGTGTCTTTATGAAAAGCGAAAAAATCCCTGCTGCAAACCTTCCCGAAAATCAGGAGTGGGGTATTGTAAACTTCTTTGACGATGTTGTATATCAGGAGGTTATCGGTTTTGGCGGTGCCTTCACCGAGTCGTCGGCATATCTCTATTCCTTGCTTTCTGCAGAAGACAAAAAGCGTTTCTTGGAGCTTTACTTCTCCCGGGAAAAGGGAATAGGCTACAATTTTGGCCGTAGCCATATAAACTCCTGTGATTTCTCTCTCGATATTTATACTGAGGTTGAGGAAGGGGACGAAACTCTTGAAACCTTCAGCCTTGCCCGTGAGAAAAAGTATATTCTCCCTCTTTTAAAAGATGCTATCGAATACAGCGGAGAAGAAATTGTTATGTTTGCATCTCCCTGGAGTCCTCCTGCCTATATGAAAACCACTAAAAATATGGTGGAGGGCGGAAAACTAAGTGACGAATACAAGGCTCTCTGGGCAAAGTTTTATACCAAGTATATTAAGGCGATGGCCGATGAAGGGGTTAAGATAAGCGCTATTACCATTCAAAACGAGCCTATGGCTACCCAGCCCTGGGAGAGCTGCTGTTATACTGCTGAGGATGAGGCCGAATTTATTGACAAATATCTGATAGATGCCCTTGATGAAGCGGGCCTTTCGGATATCAAAATAATGATTTGGGACCACAATAAGGAACGTGTTTACGACCGCGCCAGAACCATTCTTGCTAATCCCCGCGTAAATGAAAGAGTTTGGGCGGTTTCTTATCATTGGTACACCGGAGACCATTTTGAAGGACTTCGTCTTGTACACGAAAAATTTGGCAAGCCGCTTATTTCCAGTGAGTTTTGCGGAGTTATTAAAGAGGACGTAAATCTTCTTGCCGAAAACTATGGCATCGAAATCTGCGAAAACTTCAACAATTTCCAGAACGCATCCTGCGACTGGAACCTTATGCTTAACGAGTATGGCGGACCCTATCACAACAGAACCCGCGAGGTTAAGGATAACGACCGCGAGGACAAGAATTCGGGTTGTTACGCACCTGTTCTTTACGATACCGAGAAGAACGAGCTTCAGGTAACACCCATCTACTACTACATCGGACATTTTTCAAAATACGTTCAGCGTGGTGCAAAGAGGGTAGCAACCACAAAACACAGCAGATGGCTTTATACTTGCGGCTTTGTAAATCCCGACGGAAGCAGAGTTTGCGTAATTATCAATACATCCGATAAATCCAATCCTGCTTATCTTCGTTATAACGGTGAAAGTACACAGGTTGAAATGAAGCCTCACTCTGTAGTTACACTTATTTTCTAGTAATAGACAGGAAATATCTACATAATTTAACGTATTATATCTATAAATTCTATCATACTGCCGAAAAGCATTTTTTAATGCTTTTCGGCAGTATTTTTTCTTGACCTTTTTCGCTAAAAATGATAAAATGTACAATGTATTATGGCGTAAAATTTTCATTGCGCTCATGGGTCTTTACAACTGACGGATTTTTGGATTACCAAAGGGGAGTAAAGATACCGAATAATAGTCGACCGTCTGGGCAGTTCTACCTGATTTTATGGGGTCGAACTGCCTATTTGTGTTTATCAGGAGGAAATGAAATGAAAAAAGTCGGAATAATTATGGGTAGCGACAGCGACCTTCCCGTAGTGGAGAAGGCTATCAATGTGCTAAGGGATTTTAACATTCCCTTTGAGGTTCACATTTACTCTGCACACCGCACTCCCGAGCAGGCTCGTGAATTTGCCGTAAATGCCAGAGCAAACGGTTACGGCGCCCTCATTTGTGCCGCAGGAATGGCCGCACATCTTGCAGGCGCCATCGCCGCCAATACGACCATCCCTGTCATAGGTATTCCGATAAAATCCTCTCTCGAGGGAATGGATGCCCTTCTCGCCACCGTTCAGATGCCTTCGGGCATACCGGTTGCTACCGTCGCAATAAACGGTGCAGCAAACGCCGCATTCCTTGCCGCTGAGATTATCGCACTTTCCGACGATGAGCTTGCCGCAAAGCTCGACGCAAGAAGAAAAGCCGATGCCGATACAGTGCTTTCAAAGGACGCTAAGGTATCTGCACAGTATAACAACTAAGCCACAGCATTTTTCAGGAGGTATTTATGGGAGGCTTTTTCGGAGCAGTCTTAAAGGACGACGCAATATCAGATGTCTTTTTCGGCACCGACTATCATTCTCATTTGGGAACTCGTCGTGCAGGCATCGCTGCTTATGACCCCGAACTTGGTATGCAGCGCAAAATTCACAGTATTCAGAATTCGCCCTTTCGCACTAAGTTCGAACATATTTTTGACGAAGCAAAGGGAAAGGCGGCCATTGGTTGTATAAGCGATTACGACCCACAGCCCCTGCTTATTCGTTCCCGAAACGGAAGCTATGCAATCTGTTTTGTGGGCGCAATTAACAACTCGGAAGAACTTATAAATCGTTACCTTTTAGGTAACGGCGGTCAGTTTCTTTCAATGAACGGCGGCGGCACAAACAATACTGAACTTGTTGCCGCTCTTATAAATCAGAAGGAGAGCTTTGTTGACGGTATACGTTTTGCGCAGGAACAAATCGACGGTTCTGCATCCATCATTATTCTCACCGAGAAAGGTAAAATAATTGCCGCCAGAGATAAGCTGGGCAGACTTCCGGTGCTTATCGGAAAGAGAGATGACGGTTTCTGTGTTTCTTTTGAATCCTTCGCTTACCAGAAACTTGAGTTCGAAGATTATAAAGAGCTTGGCCCTGCCGAAATTGTTAAAATCTCGGCTGAGGAGTGCAGGGTGCTAAGCGAGGCAAAACAGGAAATGAAAATCTGCTCCTTCCTTTGGAGCTATTACGGCTACCCAACCTCCACCTATGAAGGTGTAAACGTTGAGGTTATGAGATGTAAAAACGGCGAGCTTCTTGCCGAGCAGGACCGTAAAAACGGAATCGCCCAAGACATCGATTCGGTTGCAGGAGTTCCCGATTCGGGCGTGCCTCACGCCATAGGCTATGCCAACAACAGTAAAGCCCCATATGCCAGACCTTTTATAAAATACACGCCTACCTGGTCGAGAAGCTTCACTCCGACCAAGCAATCGGAAAGAGTAAAGGTTGCAAAAATGAAGCAGATTCCCGTTCACGACCTTATAAATGACAAGAAACTGCTTTTTGTAGACGACTCAATTGTCCGCGGAACCCAGCTAAGGGAAACCGTAGAGTTTCTTTACAATAACGGAGCAAAGGAAGTTCACATACGTTCTGCCTGTCCGCCGATAATGTTTAGTTGTAAATACCTGAATTTCACCCGTTCGGGAGGGGATATGGATTTGATTGCCAGAAAAACCATATTCGAGCTTGAAGGTGAAGAAGGGGTTAAATATATTGAGGAATATGCCGACGCTTCTACCGAGCGAGGCAAAAAACTTCGCGATACCATCTGTAAAAAAATGAATTTCACATCTTTAGAGTTCCAGTCTCTTGAAGGAATAATCAAAGCAATAGGATTGCCTGAGTGTAAACTTTGCACCTATTGTTGGAACGGAAAGGAATAAAAAACTATGCATAACAAATCTATGTCTGAAAGCTACGCAGCAGCCGGTGTTGATATCACCGCAGGTTACAAATCGGTTGAACTTATGAAAAAACATATTGCCCGCACTAAAAATGCTGGCTGTCTCGACGATGTTGGCGGCTTCGGTGGTTGCTTCGGCCTTGACCTTACCGGCATTTCCGAGCCTGTTCTCGTTTCGGGTACCGATGGTTGCGGAACAAAGGTTAAGCTTGCACAGCTTCTTAATAAACACGACACCATCGGTATTGATGCAGTTGC